>JAHIPN010000340.1 GCA_018894595.1 bacterium | reverse complement strand
TCCGTTGGCAATAGGCTTTGGTATCAGCAATGCTAAGCAGGCTAAAGAGATGATAAAATATACTGATGCAATAATTGTGGGGAGTGCAGTAGTTAAGATAATAGAAAATTATCAAAATGATTTATCTGTGCTGTTGGGGCAAGTAAGAAGTTTTGTCAAATCTTTGAAAGAGGCAATACAATAGCGGAAGAAATATAGTATAAATATAAATGTAGTTATAATAAGATTAAAAAATATTGTTAGCTAATTCTAATAAAAAATATGATTTTATTTTTTATTAATAAGGAGTAAAAGAGGTATACAAAATATAAATGCCATATTTGTTAGTAGAAAACAGAGATTATAATTTTTTATAAGTTATTATTTTAAAATTGTTTGACTACTGAGGACTTTTAATATATTATTAGAAAAATAAAAGTGACCCTTTTAAATTGGTTCAGAGAGACTAATAAGGGGATAAAAGAGAAAATTCTATCCTCTTATTAATTAAAATTTGATAAGAGGATTTTTACTAATAAAATAAATTTAATATTTCCTTTAACATCAGTCCAGTGAGGCTGGTAAGGAAAAATCATTACCTCCTTATCAACCAAAATGGGTTGCAAGGGGGTTTTTGTTTAAATATATGGTAGGCAGAAGAGGGGGTTTGAAGAAGTGGATATACAGGAAAAAACTGTGGTGATGGGGGAAAGTGAAATTAAGAGGACTCTGGTAAGAATTGCCCACGAGATAGTAGAGAAAAATAAGGGGGTAGCTGATTTAGCCCTTATTGGGATAAGGACCAGAGGAGTTTTTTTAGCTAAAAGATTAGCCCAAGAGATTTTTAAGATAGAAAAAAAAGAAATCCCAGTAGGAACCTTAGATATAACTCTCTATCGGGATGATTTGTCTTTGGTTGCCCGCCAACCTCTGGTGCTCAAAACAGAAATACCTTTTGATGTTTCTCAGAAAAAAATAGTATTGGTTGATGATGTCCTTTATACCGGAAGGACAATAAGGGCAGCCATGGATGCCATAGTGGATTTAGGAAGACCTAAGGTAATTCAGTTAGCTGTATTGATTGATAGAGGACATCGGGAGCTTCCTATTCGAGCGGATTTTATCGGTAAAAACATCCCCACATCTAAAAAGGAGATAGTGAAAGTTAAGTTAAACGAGGTAGACGGGGAAGATAAAGTAGGAATAGTGAGTGAAAGAAGGTGAGTTTTATTTATAATATTAAAGTAAAGATTTTATCCAGAAAAGAAGTTGCTCCCAATATTTATCTGATGAGTTTAAAAGTTCCAGAAATTGTCCAAGATGCTCTCCCGGGACAGTTTATCCATATTAAATGCAGTAAAGATAATTATCCTCTACTGCGCCGCCCCTTAAGTATTCACCGAATAGACAAAGAAAAAGGGGGAATCTATATCTTATTTCAGGTGGTGGGAGAGGGCACAAAATTGTTAGCTCAAAAGGAAGTCGGAGATGATTTAGATATCATGGGTCCTATCGGTAATGGTTTCAATATCTATCCCGAAAGTAGGAAAATTATGATAGTAGGAGGAGGGATAGGAATTGCTCCCTTACTGGCATTATGTGAAGAATCTATAAGACAAGGCAAAGAAGTAAGAGTCTTGATAGGTGCCTTAAAGAAAGAGTTGGTCATAGGAGAAGAAAATTTCAGGAAATTGGGGGCAAAAGTAGATGTTGCCACTGATGATGGAAGTTATAAGTATAAGGGTATGGTTACTGATTTATTAGAAAGAACTATTAAAGAAGGATGGTTAGCGGACCAGATATTTGCCTGCGGGCCGAAACTTATGCTGAGAAAAATTGTAGAGATTTCCCTGGATGACCATATTAATTGCCAGGTATCTTTGGAAGAACGAATGGCTTGTGGGATAGGTGCTTGTTTAGGGTGTGTCTGTAAGATAAAAACCAAGGATAAGAAAGAAGATAAAGTTAAATATGAATTCAAAAGAGTCTGTGTAGATGGACCTATCTTTGAAGGAAGCGAGGTGGTCTGGGATGATTGATAAAACCTGCCTGAAAGTGGAAATAGCCGGGATAAAATTAAAAAATCCGGTGATGACCGCCTCAGGGACTTTTGGTTATGGCCAGGAGTATGCCCCTTTTGTTGATTTAAACAGATTGGGTGCCATGATATTAAAGGGAATCACCTTAAAACCAAAGATGGGGAATCCACCTCCTCGAATTATAGAAACTCCCTCGGGGATGCTTAATGCTATTGGTTTACAGAATGTAGGGCTTGAAGTTTTAATTAAAGAAAAATTACCCTATTTAAAAAAGTTTAATACCCCGGTGATTATAAATATTTCCGGGGATACGATAGAAGAATACATAGAATTAGCCAGAAGGCTGGGAGAAGTTTCCAAGGAGATGGGAGTTGCCGGTCTGGAGGTTAATATTTCCTGCCCCAATGTCAAAAAAGGAGGAATAGCTTGGGGGACAGATGCCCGATCTACTTATAAAATAATAAGCAGTATTCGGAAAGCTACTTCTCTCCCTC
>JAHIPN010000339.1 GCA_018894595.1 bacterium | reverse complement strand
GGGCGTAAGAGTTTTCTGAAGTATTATTTCTACTCTGAGAAAATGAGGAGACTCTATTTGAAATATATACAGAGGGGATTTAATAACATTAGCGCATTAAAAGAAATTTCGAAAATTCGACATCCAGAACTTAGTGATACAGTTCATGAGAAACTGGTTTCCAAGTTCGATGAGTTTGGTGCGTTGATAAACTTTATATATTGGGGTATTGAAGTAGATCTTTGGACAAAGCAAGAACTTACTGACGAGAATGTTTTGGAATTGATTGAAGCTGGTAGAGTTGTGCTACAAGGTCAGCGCTATAACGTTATTATAGACAAAGATAAGATTCCATCTACCCAAGATAAAGAAAATGGAAATTGACATGATTTTGCATAACAAGAACTCAAAAAGTGGGCAACCACACCTAAAAACAGTTAGCCACCGTTTCTCTGAATTATTTTGGAGTAGATGAAGAGATGGGAAGTTCAGGTCTCAACAGGCTGACTCCATTTTACATTGTAAAAAATAAAAAAATAAATTGTATTAATTTTAAGTTAAGTGGTGTGTACATTTTTAGAAGTAATTTTTTAAGATAATTGAAAGATAATAGATTGGCCATAAACAATGAAAGGTAGGAGGAAAAAATGGTTTTAAATTGGGGAAATATAATATATATATTACTTGGAGCTGTGCCTGTTCTGATTATAAGAATTATTGATATTTCTATTGAATTAAAAAGAATAAAACTTGATGAAAAAAAATGGCAATCAGAATATTTTCTGGTGGAAAAAAATAAAATTTTAAGAAATCTTCATAAATCAATTGTTGAACTTTATTATCCTACAGTTTCTTATGCTTTAGGAGGCATAAAAATCAAAAAGATAGAAGAATATAATGAATATAAAGATAAATTTAATAATTTTAAGATAAATAAAGATTTAGTAAAGATTTATCTAAGCGAAGTTGAAAATGATAAGATCTCTAAATTTTTTGGTGCACTTAATGGGGCTCAAAATAACATTTTCGCTAATTTACCAGATGATATTGAATTCAAAGAATATTTTAGAAAAAATTTTATTGAAAATAAAGAAAAAATAGGTACTACTGATATTGGTGAATTAAATAAAATGTTGAGGTCGAATTATGAAAAAGCCCTTGAATGTTTGAGTGATAATTTAAATCCAACGTTGCAATAAAAGCAAAAAACATAAAACATAAATAATTCTTATAGTATTTAAGTTTTTTCTAAGTTCTTAGTTTTTTTCTATAATATTGATTTGATTAAAAGCTTAAAAATTATTCAATGGGAGATATATATGAGTCAAGATGAAAGTAGTGTCAATAAATGCCCAATTTGCGGAAGACCAACTCATAAAGAATCAAAATATTGCATTTTTCATGCAGGTGCACAGGAAAAGACTGAAAAAGAATTTGAGCATGCATTAAAGAAATATATAAAGGAAATTAAAAAAGAAGATAAAGGTTATAATTTTAAAGAATTTGTTTTTGTAGGGGATATTAATTTTAATAATATTAAATTTAATGAAGACCCTAAATTTATTAATACTAAATTTATTTATGGGAGTATCAGTTTTATAGAAACGCAATTTGAAGAAAAAACCTCATTTTTGGGTGTGCTTTTTAATGGGACAGTTGATTTTGGTGGTGCATCTTTTAGAAAAGAAGTTGAATTTAAAGGTACAAAATTTAAAGGCGGACCAACTTCTTTTAAAGAAGTATATTTTTCTGGCGATGTATCTTTTGAAGGTAATATTTTTCAAAATAATATTGATTTTAGCAATGCTCAATTTCACGGAAATTTTAATTGTAGCTTCGATAAATTCAATGGAAGCGAAATAAACTTTAATTGTGCAGATATTAATAAAAATTTTGACATTGCTTTAACCGAAAAAAAACATATAAGTTTAAATTTTGAATCTATAACTACTTATTTTGCATTTACTGATATAAAATTAATTGTTACAAACGGGGGCATTTCATTTAGAAATACTTTCTTGGAAAAAATATCGTTATGTTTTGAAATTTATAATGATTCATATATTGACTTTGAAGGCGCCAGAATTAAGGATACTGTGTTTAGGAGAGATCATATTGAAGGACATTTAATACAAGAAAATAGAAAATTATATGACAAAGCTAAAGAAATATATATTACCTTGAAAAATAATTTTCATTCCATTGGAAGGTATGATGATGAAAGTTGGGCTTATATAAAAGAAAGAGATATGGAAAAATTAAGCTATTCATTTACTAATTCAGAAGAAAATGACACATATCGTTTTGTTTCAAATATGAAAAATATACTTAATAGATTTATTCTAAAAATAAAATTCTTTACTAAGTGGCTTTTTTCAAAAAAATCTTTAAATTGGCTTAAATTAGTAATAGCAAGTTTTATATATGGGTATGGCGAAAATCCATGGCGTGTTATTAGATTTGCTTTGATTATAATATTTTTATTTGCAATAATATTAAATTTTTCAGGAATTGTTATTAGTGACAGAACTAATTTGATAATAGAATTTATAAAAGAAAGTCAAGGCGATGAATATACTCTAAAATATTTAGGACCTATTCTGGGGAGTTTCCTAAATTGTTTATATTTTAGTGTAGTAACTTTTACAACTTTAGGATATGGCGATTTCCAACCGGCAGTAGGATTAAGTAGATTTTTTGTATCATTAGAGTCAATTATTGGAGCTATTACAATGGCATTATTTGTATATACCTTTGCAAGAAGAACAGGGGGAAGGTAAATAAAAGAAAAGTATTCAAATTTATATTTAGATATGAATATTGAAGAAGTGAATTATTTCATACTGACTACATCTTTAAATTTTAGATATAGCCCTTCAGTTTTATCATTGATATATAAAATACTGAACCAGTCTAATAGGGGAGGGGAATAATTTGAAAGACAATAATATTCTTAATAAATTACTCGAAGACCTAATAAATTTGCCCCAAGAAACCGAATGGGTAGAATTTAAGAAAAATAATTATAATCCTCATCAAATTGGAAAATATATCTCCGCTCTTTCTAACTCTGCTTGTTTGCACGATAAAGATTATGGTTACCTTTTATTTGGGATAGAGGATAAAACTCACAAAGTAATTGGAACTACATTTAAACCTAAAGAATACAAAATGGGAAATGAGGAACTTGAAAACTGGCTTCTCCGAAAGCTGCAACCACGAGTAGATTTTAAAATTATTGAGTATGTTTGTAATGATATACCTATTGTAATTTTTAAAATTGATCCTACGCATAATACCCCAACAAAATTTAATAATATTGCTTACATTCGAGTTGGTACATACATGAAAAAATTAAGTGAATATCCTGAAAAAGAACGGAAAATATGGAAAAGGATTGATATTTCGGTAACATCCGGACACTGTTTCCGGTAACATCCGGACAGCGTTTCGGAATTATCCGGACAGCATAACGGCATATCCGGACACCTTGTCGAATCATTAAATAAAAGGTACTCTTTAATTATAATGATTAAAGGGGGCCAAATAATAATGAGGAGGCTAGATATGC
>JAHIPN010000338.1 GCA_018894595.1 bacterium | reverse complement strand
GTTAAATTCTGTAGCTACTTTTTCCCCTCCTCTTGATTTAAATAAATCGATATTTTTGCCACAATGAGGACACTTTAATCCACTCATATTTTCTATAATTCCCAAAATAGGTATATTAAGATTTTTTAAAAAGTTTACACACTTTCGAGAATCTAATAAGGCAACCTTCTGCGGAGTGGTGACAATAATTCCTCCTTCCAGCTCGGGAATAAGTTGACAAATTGATAAAGGTTCATCTCCGGTTCCTGGTGGTGAATCAATTATAAGATAATCTAAAGCTCCCCATTTCACTTCCCCTAAAAACTGTTTTAAAGCCATCATCTTTAAAGGTCCTCTCCAGATAAGAGGAGCATCAGAATTTTCAATTAAAGAAGCCATAGAAACAGCGGTTAAATTAGAAGAAACACTCATCGGGATTATTCCTTCCGGGCTTCCCTGCAATCTTTTCCCTTCAAACCCTAACATTTTAGCCACTGATGGGCCGTGTAAATCAGCATCCAATATTCCTACTTTAAAACCTTTTTCGCTTAAAGAGCAAGCTAAATTAATAGCTATTGAACTTTTCCCTACTCCCCCTTTATTGGAAAGTACTAAAATTTTATGTTTTATATTAGCCATATTATTTTTTAGTTTTTCATCGAGATTATTTTCTGTTTTCTTTTCCGGATTATCACAACTTTCTGATTCGTTACAGCTTTTACAATTCATATCACAATTTTCTGTCATGTCTTCCCCCTTTTATTTTTAAATAAAATAAATGAGCCTATGATAAAGCTCAGTTAATTGATGCTAAGTTATTTTATTTTCGTATCTTATAACTTTGCACATTTTATTATTTTTTTGTTTTAATTACAATGTTATCTCGTATCGTGTATTGCGCAAAGAGAAAAAAGTATCAGGAAAAAAGAAAATAAATTAAATTTCCTAGATTTTTTCTTCTGGATTTTTAGTAATTAATTTTTTAAATTTTCTTATATAAAATTTATGCCCTTCATATTCTGATTCTACTAACTTGCCTTGCTCAATCAATCCCTCTACAATCGACCAATCAGCTTTAGCCCGTTTTAGAAAATCTTTCAGTGCTTCTTCTCTCATAGGATGTACTGAGGTAATACTTAAAATATCTTCTTCTACTTCACCGGTAAAGGCAAAGGCATTTCCTTCATAGCCGATAAGACATTCTACCTGTTTGATTTTCTCCTTAAAGAGATTGTAGCTTTGGTTTACAACTTCCTCCGAAGGAGACTGCACCCAACTATCTGCTGGAGGACGAATAGGAATAGATAAATAAGCCCGGCTTGGCTTAAATTTATCTAAAAAATCAGCAACTTTTTTTATATACTGACCATCATCATTAATATTTTTCATTAACATTGTTTCCGTTATTATTTTTCCTTTAAAAATCCTGCTAAATTCCAGCATACCATCCAAAATAGATTTTAAACACAAACTTCGATGAGGGTGATTCACTCTTTGCCAGACCTCTTCTTCAACAGAATCCACTTTTAAAGAAACCAAATCTGCTTCTTTTAAATTTTTCCTCACCTGTTCCTGATCCACAAGGGAAGCATTAGTAATAACCGCTATTTTAATCCCTAAAGATTTAATTAATTGAATCTCCTGGCCTAAATTAATATCTAAAGTAGGTTCTCCATCGGGTACAAAAGTAAGATAATCAATATGCTCTCCTTTTTCTCTGCTTTTCTCTACTTTTTTCTGAACTTCATTAACAATTTGAGAAGGAGGATAAAAGGCCTGTGGCTGGATTTTCATATTAGAAGTTTTTCCTATCTGGCAATATACGCAAGAATAAGTACATATTTTTGGGGGAATATTATTTATCCCTAAACTACGGCCTAAACGTCTTGAGGGGATTGGCCCAAAGGTAAGCATAATGTCTCCTTTATCTTAAATAGTTAATTAGTTAGCTGGTTTAGTGGTTAGCTAGTTGTTAAATATTCGGCTAATATCGTATCGAGTATTACATTGAGAGAAAGAAAGGAAATAAATAAAATTCTGTTAAAATATTATTCTTATTTGATTAGGGCTTTCATTTTTTGCCATATATCCTTTATCTCTTTAGTTACTGTATTGTCACTATATTCAACTACTGGTAATCCCTTTACCAGAGCTTCGGTTATTAT
>JAHIPN010000337.1 GCA_018894595.1 bacterium | reverse complement strand
CCAAATCATGTTTTAGTATTTTTAAAAATTACTGGACCTGTAATATCTAACCTCTTTACGAAAAGTTAGAATTTGAATACTTTTTATTCCTCAATCTATTTTATATCTTCTTTTATTTAGAGATCTCTTTAGTTGCGATATCTAAGGCTTATCTCCACCAGGAGACTTTATATAAGAATATAAGAGTCATAACTAATGTCCTACACCTATTCATGCTTAATTTATAACACTTCAAAAATAATTGTCTTTATTTCCTTTGGTTTAAGCTCTATTTCTACTCCATTGTTATAGGATAATCCTTCCCCATAACTTTCATCCAGCTTACCCAGATAAACTTTATTTATATTGAATCCTAATTTAATCTTTCCAGTAGTCTTTTCATTAATAGGATTATAGATCCTGACTACCAATTTATCTTCAAATTCATGCTTTTTAAGGGCGCTAATCTCTAAATGTTCACCTTCTAATTGAATAAAACTGAAGTTACTCGGTAGGTTTCCAGATTGATTTTTCAATTGTTTAGTTAATATTTTTGTCTTATACTGTTTTGTCTTCTGAGAAATACGGGCATCATCCCAATTACCCTGATGAGGTATAAGAGCATAAGAAAAAGTGTTTTCTCCTAAACACTGAGCTTCTGGTGTTGGTAATGAAGGACCAGCATTTCCTCTTTTATATTCCAAGTCACCCCGCGATAACCAACCTACACATCGGAGCAAAGTTAAAGCTATGGTATTATTCTCAAGAATTATCTCGTACTCAGGCAGCCCCCGATTCAGTACAGCCAATCCATATTCTCCATCATTGATATCTACGAATCCTGAATTATGAGCAGTTTTATAGGCTTTTTCTTTCCAACCTTCACTATCAGGTACATTAATGGAACGCTTTATTACATCAAAATGTCCATCAGCATAAACATAATTGCTTTTAATAGCTGTAGGAAACTCAACCCGCAAACGATGATCCCCGGCTTTATTATCAAATTTTGTTTTAAATTCTATTCTCTGAATCTCGCTAAATAGTTTTACTTCGGATTCAATAGAACACTCTATTATTTTTTCTGCTCGGGATTTCCTATCAGATTTTAATCCGACTGGCAACATCATCTTTCCCGATATCTTTAAAGTAGCTTCAGAAGGACCCACATCCTGGATGCTAATATTATCCAATCGACTAATTACTATCTGGTCATTCAAAGGAGGGGAATAAGTATATTCATCTCCTGCATCTCCCCCATCTACAAACCTATTACAATTTTTAAAGATTTTATTATTTAATTTGTCTATAATGGTTATTGTTCCGTTAGTTTCAACAATTACTTTATAATATTTATTCTCAATGTAATCTCTACCGGCTCTTATATCAGTCTCGTATTCTTTATGCATCCTTAAATCATTAATTGCCTTAATAGTAAAAGTTTTATAACCACAGGCAGGAATTTCTTTAGCTGTAAAGGATATATCAGCATAATTTACTTCCAGAGTCTGGGGAGATTTAAAAGGATTAAAAATAATTTTATAATCTAAGCCATAGCCTTTCAATTGATAAGGAATCTCTTCCCCTCCTGTAGTTAAAACCTTCGCACGATTTAAATTAATCTCTTGGGGAAATTTAACCCTTGCCTCTACATTCTCATCTATAGAATAAGGCAGAGGGTTGAAGACCGCGAGGGCCAGCTCATCTTTGTTTAAATAATCGATCTTAATCTTTTCTGTAATATAATCTAAATTCTTGTTAATCACCTCTTGGGCAATCTGTTTGGACCAATCAAAACGGGTCATCATCTCCTTATGTACCTGATCAATACTACAGCCACAGATACTATCATGGGGATGATTTTTTAATAACCATTTCCAACTTGTCCAGATTAAATTCTGGGGATAATCTTTACCCATTAACCAGGCCAGAGAGGCGGTCGGTTCAACCCAATTTTCTAAAAGGGTTTCACCCCTTTCGTTGGCCTGTTTGATATACATCCTGGATGAATATACACTCTGTAAAATATTAGTATCTTTAGCTGACCTAAATTCACCGGTAATTTTATTAAGATTAGATTTTACAGTTTCTTTAGCATAGTCTATATATTCTTTTAAGTTCCCTTGTTTTATCTCAATATCGGTAAAGCGTCTATTTAACTCTTTTACTAAACGAGGAATATGGGGTTGAGCTTCTAAATGATCAACACCATTT
>JAHIPN010000336.1 GCA_018894595.1 bacterium | reverse complement strand
AGGATAATTATGCTTATTCATACAAATAATAAGCTATAATAAAACAAGGGGTAGGTCTACCCGAAGCCAGAAGAAATTTTTTCACCAAAGAAAACTACCCCCAAAGAGTTGACACAGACGAGGAATATCGGGATATTGATGAGATACTTGTTGAACTGGCAGAACTTGAAGAGGAAAGACAGAAGACAGACAGAGAACTTAACGAAATAATGAAAAAAATCACACAAAGAGGATTCTTAAAGGAAGAATGAAAACCAAAGCAGTAATAGAAAACGGTTTCAAAGAAACAGAAATCGGACTGATCCCTGAGGATTGGGAAACCACGACTTTGGAAAATGAAAAATTGTTTGAGTTTACAAATGGTTTGTGGAAAGGAAAGAAAGTACCCTTTGTCACTGCAAAAGTTATAAGAAATACCAATTTTAATAATGACGGAACTCTTTCTTTAGATGATGTCGCAGAGCTTGATGTTGAGGAGAAACAATTTATAAAAAGGCAGCTTTCAGGAGGAGATATTATCTTAGAACGTTCAGGCGGTGGTCCTAAACAACCAGTCGGAAGAGTTGTTTTCTTTGATTTAAAGGAGGTAAATTATTCTTTTAGTAATTTCACAACGAGAATAAGAGTAAAAGACATTAATAAAATACAGCCGAAATATATCCTTTACTATTTATTGCATTTCTATAATAGAGGTTGCACATATGAATTGCAGCAAAGGACAACAGGTATTAGAAATTTAAATTTTAAAGACTATAAAAAAATACAAGTTCCTTTGCCATCTTTAACTGAACAACGAAAAACCGCCTTTATCCTCTTAAAAGTCCAGCAGGCTATTGAACAACAGGATAAAATAACTGAAACAACAAGAGAGCTAAAAAAATCGATCATGAATAAACTTTTCACTGAAGGCTTGCATGGCGAAGAACAAAAAGAGTCAGAAATTAGCTTGATACCGAAGACTTGGAATATCAAAAGACTTGGTGAAGTCGCAACTTTGCAGAGGGGAAAAGATTTACCCAAGTATGAATTTAAGGAAGGCAACATCCCCGTTATTGGTTCAAATGGTTGTATCGGTTATCATAACAAAGCGATAAAGCAAGGGCCGGGCGTCATTACGGGTAGAAGTGGTTCTATTGGCAAAATTACTTATATTGAAGGTTCCTACTGGCCTCACAATACCGCGTTATATGTTAAAGATTTTCATGACAATGAACCTTTGTTTGTTTATTATTTATTACACCGATTAGACTTTAACAAATATAAAACTGGGGTTAGCGTTCCAACATTAAATAGAAATTTCATTCACGTTGCTTTATTACCCGTTCCGCCAAAGAAAGAGCAAGTAGAAATTGCAAATGTACTTTTTAATATAGATAAAAAACTTGCTCAAGTAGAATCCCGAAAGCAAACATTGCAGGCTTTATTTAAGACTGTACTTAACCAGTTAATGACTGGAAAGATCAGAGTAAAAGATTTAGATTTTGAGGTTAAAGAAAATGTCTGAACGGAAAATAGTTCAGGAGCCATTAATAAAATATGCAAGGCAGATTGGCTGGACTTATCTAACCAGAGATGAAGCCGTTGCCTTAAGACAAGGCGAGGCAGGAGTATTTTTTTACAATATCCTTAAAGAACAGTTGAGAAAATTAAATAAAGAGATTGCTTCGGCTTCTCGCAATGACGGTAGTGAGGGAATTATTAACAACAAAAAAGCGAATGAAATCATAAAACGGCTGGAAAATGTAAAGAACTCAATAGAAGGTAATCAAGAAATTCTGCAATATCTTAAAGGTGAGAAATCTATTTACTATGAGAAGGATAAACGTGAGCTAAATATAAGATTTATTGATTTTGGAAATATTAACAACAACCAGTTTCATGTAACGGATGAATGGCAATACACAAATGGCAAATTTACTAGCAGAGGAGACGTTATATTCCTGATAAATGGCATTCCCATCATAATTGCAGAGACAAAAAATGCCAACAAGCGGGAAGGAATTGAGGAAGGAATTGCCCAGATAAGAAGATATCATAGAGAAACACCCGAAATGCTGACTACAAATCAGATATTTAATGTTACCCATTTACTTGATTTTTATTACGGAGTAACCTGGAATCTTGACAGAAAGGGCTTGTTTAATTGGAAAGATGTGGAAAAGGGAAATTTTGAGAAGAAGGTTAAAACGTTTTTCAAAAAAGGACACATTCTTCAGTTCATCAAAGATTATATAATTTTTTTTAGGAAAAACGATGTTCTTTCAAAAATAATTCTAAGGCAGCATCAGACCAGGGCTGTGGAAAAAGTAATTGCCAGGGCTTTAGAGGAGAAAAAGAAAACAGGGCTTATATGGCATGCACAAGGTGCAGGTAAAACTTTCACCATGATTATAGCAGCAGAAAAAATATTGCAGCAGCCGGAATTTGAAAAGCCGACAGTTATTATGCTTGTTGATAGAAATGAGCTGGAAAGTCAGCTCTTCAGAAATCTTGATGCCTACGGTTTTAAAGAAGGAAAAGGAATGAAAATAGCAGACTCCAAAAAGGAATTGCGAGAACTTCTCTCCTCAGACTACCGCGGGCTTATAGTTTCAATGATTCACAAATTTGAAGGCATGCCAAAGGATATCAACAAAAGAGATAATATTTTTGTGCTGATAGATGAAGCGCACAGAACTACTACCGGTGACCTGGGCAATTATCTTATGGCTGCACTTCCCGATGCAACCTATTTTGGTTTTACCGGCACGCCAATTGATAAGATTCTTTATGGCAAAGGCACGTTCAAGATATTTGGCAAAGAGGATGAAAAAGGATACCTGGATAAGTATTCCATTGCAGAATCAATTGAAGATGGTACCACTCTCCCTTTGCATTACACACTTGCTCCAAGCGAGATAAGAGTGCCTAAAGAAATGCTTGAGAAGGAATTTTTTGCATTGATGGAAAAAGAAGGCGTTAGTGATGTAGAGGAATTAAACAAATTATT
>JAHIPN010000335.1 GCA_018894595.1 bacterium | reverse complement strand
CCTAGAGCATCTTGTGCTTTTTTAATTGCATCTAAATATTTTTGAGCTAATTCTTTTCCCTCTTCCTTGTACTCATCTTCAATGAATTTCATTGCTGCCGGAATGGTAACATCTTTAAACATTTGCAGTTCTTCGGCAGTTGGTTTATAGACTTCCATTTTAGTAGCTAAATATGGTACACCTTCATCTGAAGTTTCAATTAAGCGGTTTACTCCTCTTCCTGCGACATTTCCAACCCGAGCTGCTTCTTCAACTACGACCTTCTGTTGGTCGGTTAAAGCATTAAACCATTCATTATTTATTACCCAAACATAAGGGGTATACATATGATTAGTTAAAGATAAATATTTTTGTACTTCTTCTAATTTACCTATTTTTATAATAGGTGCAGGATTATGTTGGCCATCTACTACCCCTGTCTGTAAAGAAGTGT
The DNA here is from genome assembly GCA_018894595.1 of bacterium. The sequence goes on along the minus strand of JAHIPN010000335.1, from coordinate 3,957 downwards.
AAACCTCAGCCCAGGCAATAGGAGTAGCTGATGCTCCCAAAGAACGCATAAATTCCATATGAATAGGAATGGTCATTGTTCTGATTTTTAATCCTTTCATATCATCTGGTTTTTGAACAGTTCTTTTGCTATTAGTTAATTGGAAAAATCCTCCGGATTCACCAAAAGCTAACACCTTAAAACCGGTCTTTACTTCAATATCTTTAGCAAGCTCTTGCCCAAAAGGTCCGTCATATACTTCATAAGCCACACTATAATCTGTAATAGAGAAAGGAATATTTACTATAGAAAATAGAGGGTAAAAAATCGACATTCCTCCGCCTGAAGCAATATAGCTTTGGGTTACTCCGGTTTGTACCTGCTCCATGCTTTCGCGTTCATTTCCCAAAACACCATTAGGATAAATTTCAACCACTATTTCATTATTGGTTCCGCTTTCAACCATGGATTTAAAAACCTGGGCCATAGCTGCAGTGGCAATTTCTTTGGGTTGTTGAGGATTTAAATGACTTAACTTTAAAACTTTAGTATCAGCTGCCCAACTAATTCCGGAAAATATCACCATTACCATAACTACAATTAGAAAAAAAGTAACTTTACTTTTCATTTTCAATCTCTCCTTTTTGTATTTTTTTACTCATTTAGAAAATAAATCATCTTTACTTTATGCTTACCACCTCCCTATTTAATTTAATTTACCAAATTGTACTTAGATATCCAATACAATTTAATAAAATTTTTAAATTACTATTATTATAATACATAAATCTTAAATTTCCTTCTTTTTTTTTAAAAAAATTATTAAATCCTTATAATCACTCGCAATAACAAAATGTTTTTATTTGCTGTTTTAAAGAATCGGGATCGGTAAAAAGGATAGAGCTGATACCGATTTTTTGAGCAGAAAGGACATTCTCTTCGGTATCATCCACAAAGACTGTGTTTTCGGGCTTAATCCCCTCCTTATTTAAAATATGCCAGTAAAAATCCGGGTCAGGTTTAGATATACCCATTAAGTTAGAAGCATAAACCTCATCGAAGATATCGTAACTACCTTGATTTAAAAGATAGTAATAATGCGAATCAATAGTATTAGTCCCGCAAACAACCCTTGAATTACTTTTAAGCTGTTTTATTATATCCTTTGTTTCCCGGATTATTCCCGGGTTAAAAAATTTACCAAATAATTCTTCTTCTACTTTCTTACCATATCTTAAAGAAAATCTTACCCAAAATTCACTACTGTTAATTTTTCCGTCAAGAAGTTCTCTAAAATTTTCACCGGAATATATAAAAAAACTTTCTTCAGTAATTCCAAGATATTCACTTATAATGGGAATATCATTAAAGTCGCAACACAGGACGCCCCCCATATCAAAAATATAAAGTGTCTTCATAATTATTTTTATTATCCTTTCCTTGATGAATATAGGGCTGCACCGCCCAAGAAGTATTTAGATAGTTTAAAAAATACAATCAATATCGGAATACTCGCTATAGCAGCTACTGCCATCATTGCCCCCTCATCGGTATGTTTTTCAGCCATAAATTTGACAATATATAAAGGTATGGTCTTCATCTCTTCACTCTGCACCACCAGCAAGGGCCATAATAAATTATCCCACTGAGCCTTAAAGGTTAGAATTGCTAAAGTTGCTATAGCCGGGACACTGTTTGGTAGAATAATTGTTCTGAAAATCATCAGTTCGCTCGCCCCATCTATTCTGGCTGCATCCAATATTTCATCAGGAAAAGTAATGAAATATTGCCTCATTAAAAACACACCAAATGCATTCACCAAAAACGGAGCTATTAATCCGGCATAAGAATCCTGAATTCCCAATTTAGTAGTCACCAGATAAAGGGGGATCATTATGGCCTCAAAGGGTATCATCATGGTTGCCATAATTAACATAAAGACCAAAGTCCTACCTTTGAAATAATATTTAGCCAAACCAAATCCGGCCAGAGCTGATAAAATTACCGTAGTAGCAGATACCACTGAAGCTACTATTAAGGAATTTAAAATATTTCTGATATAAATAAAGCTTCCGTCATTACCCCTTATCCCCTGCCAATAATTCTGCCAATAGAAGCCTTTCGGGATCCAACGGTAAGGCATTTTTAAGATGTCATTTGCTGGCATTAGAGATGCAGTAAACATAAATATTGTAGGAGCAAGAATAAACAAAACTGCCAGAATGAGAAACGCCCAAATAAATATGTCTATTATTAAGTATTGACGGTTAATCTTATTCCTTTTTCTTTGCAAGACATAACTCATAAAAAATATTCTCCTTAATAACTAATTTCATCAGCCCGGGAAGATTTAAATTGCACCCAGGTAAATAACATCATTATAATAAATAAAATAATACTCATGGCACTTGCCCTGCCAATCCGATGATCTCTTATGGCAGTATAATAAATATTTAAAGTTATTACATTTATAGGAGCTAACGGTGCTCCTCCTTGAGTAAATAAATACTGGGTACTGAAGGTTCTCAAACACTGAAGCATAGAGATAATAGAAACTAAAATAGTAGTAGGTTTTAAAAGAGGAAGAGTGATATACCAAAAATTTTTCCAATCATTTGCTCCATCTATTTTAGCAGCTTCATAGATGCTTTGAGGAATCGATGCCAGTCCCACAATAAAGATTATAGTAAAATAACCCACATATTTCCAAAAATAAACCATCATAGTAGACATTTGAACCATTACTGAATTAGCCAGCCACTTGTGGTCAATACCGGGAGTGTTCATAATCAAATTTAGCCACTGATTACCCAGCCCCCTGGGGTCAAATATTAATAGCCAGATTACCGCAGCCACTACAGATGACAAAACAGCGGGAGAATAATAAGCTATCTGGAAAAAATTCTGAAATCTCTTTCTGGACATTATAAAAATAGCAAATATGAGACTAAAAATTAAAAGGGGTACAAAAGTTCCCAAAGTAAAAACCACTGTAGCTCTCATAGAGTTCCAGAAATCCGGAGATTTAAGAAGATAACTATAATTATCAAGCCCAATGAAATCAGGCGGTTTTAACGATAACAGCTTTTTCTTGAATAGACTTGTATAAAGGGCATTAAAAATCGGATAGAAGCTAAAAAGGGAAAAAAAGATGAGTGTCGGAGCAACGAATATCCATCCCCAGCGGGCTTTTTTTCGTTCAATGCTATAAGTTGGTATTCGTTTGCTCATTAACTACACTCCTTCTGTGATAAACACAGGGCTAAGCTAAATAATAACCCAGCCCTGTGGTTTCAATTAAAAAACTATTATCCCTCGTCGAGTACTTCCTGAACTTTTCTCTTTAATGTTTTCAATGCATCTTCTGGTGAGACGCCGGCTAACATTACTGATTCTACTGCTTCCCTGATATGTGACTGTATTTTTGCGCTATTTTCACCATAATATACGATATGACCTTTTGCCATATCATTTGTAAACACCTCGGAGTAAGGCATAGACTTATAGGTCTCTGAATTCATAAGTTCAACTGTGGGCTGGACAATATTGACTTTGGTCAGATATTCTTCTGAATGGCTGAGCATATAGGCAACAAATTTCCAGGCCATTTGCTGATTCTCTGTCGGTTTCTGGCCATTGACCATATAATAATGTCCATAATACGCTGCAGGAACATCTTTTACCGCATCTTCAAATACCGGGAAAGGAACAACCATCCACTCTTTGCTATCATAAAAAGCAGGATTATCTGCGTTAATCCTTCCTATCTGATAAAGACCGGTATGACACATGCCTATATCATTATTATCCATATTGAAAAGTTTTCTGGCATTGGTATAAGTCGGTGAACCGAGATTTCTACCGCTGGGACCCCATTCCTGCATAAATTTAAGAAATTTTAGCCAGGCTTCGTCATTGACAATTGCAGTTTTACCATCATCGCTAATTAACTGTCCTCCGAGCTGTTCGACCATAGGT
>JAHIPN010000334.1 GCA_018894595.1 bacterium | reverse complement strand
AAGCCGGCTCCTATAGCTGCTGCCATTGGTTCTTCAATTAAATAAGCTTTCCTTGCTCCAGCCTGCATAGCTGCTTCTATCGCTGCTCTTTTTTCTACTTCTGTTCCTCCCGAAGGTACGCAAATTACTACCTGAGGACGGAACACCTTGCTATTGCCACAAACTTTTCTGATAAAATAACTCAGCATCTTCTCTGTTATCTCATAATCAGCGATAACCCCGCTTTTCATAGGCTGAATAGCAATTATATTCCCCGGTGTCTTCCCTAACATTTGTTTGGCCTCTTCTCCCACAGCTAATACTTTTCCACTGTCTCTTAAAATAGAGACTACCGAAGGTTCCTGAAGGACAATTCCTTTCCCCTTCTGATAGATTAAGACACTTACGGTACCCAAATCTATGCCCAGACTTCTGTCCATTCCTAGCATGTTTATCTTCTCCTCCTCTATAAAGTAAGTATAAAATAAGTATATAGTTATTCAATTAACCAATTTGCCGATTGACCAATTGACCAATTAATTTAGTCTTCCGGTCTTCCGGTCAATACGGCAGGTAATACGCTATTGCTTCCTTTCTTTAAACTTGTAACTTGCAACTAGTAACCTGTAACTCATTACATATTACACATTGCTCATCACTGTTTACTAAACGCTAAACGCTATACGCTCTACGCTAATTTACTCTTTCACTCTCTTAATATCTGCTCCTAAGGAATTTAGTTTTTCCTCTAACTTCACATATCCTCTATCTAAATGATATATTCTACTTAACTCGGTGGTTCCTTCTGATACCAAACCTGCTAATACTAAAGCTGCTCCGCCCCTTAAATCTGAAGCCATTACCGGGGCAGCACTTAACTCCTTTACTCCTTTAATAATAGCGCTGTGCCCTTCTACTTTAATATCTGCTCCCATCCTTATTAAATCACCGGTGTGAACGAATCTATTCTCAAATACGGTCTCGGTAATAACACTGGTACCTTTTGCTACACAGGATAAAGCCATAAATTGGGGTTGCATATCGGTGGGAAATCCAGGGAAAGGTAAAGTTTTAATATCTACTGCTTTAACTCTGTCTGGCCCTGTCACTTTAATCAAGTTCTTTTCTAACTCAATCCGTACCCCTGCTTCTTCCAACTTCACTATCAAGGGTTTTAATAATAATGGATCAGCCTTTTCTATTGAAACATCTCCACCTGTGATAGCAGCTGCAACCATATAGGTACCTGCCTCAATGCGGTCAGGAATTATAGTATAATCAATTCCGTGTAATTCTTTTACTCCTTCTATTTTTATTAAATCAGTCCCCAATCCCTCAACTTTAGCCCCCATCTTATTTAAGAAATGCCCTAATTCCACTACTTCAGGATCTTTGGCTGCATTTCCAATTGTAGTTATACCTTCCGCCAAACAAGCAGCCATCATTATATTTTCAGTTGCTCCTAAACTGGGAAAATCTAAGTATATATCATCGCCTTTTAATTTATCAACTTTTGCTTCAATATAACCTTTTTCCACTTCAACTTGGGCACCTAAAGCCTCAAATCCCTTTATATGATAATCAACCGGACGAGCACCAATGGAACAACCACCGGGCAAAGATATCTTTGCTTTTTTTAGACGAGCCAAAAGCGGCCCCATCACTAAAATCGAACCTCTCATCATTTTAACCAATTCATAAGGGGCTTCGCAATTATTAAAATCATCAGAATCAATATAGAGGGTATTATCTCCTCCCCACTCTACTTTAATCCCCAATTTCCTTATAACTGCCCCCATAGTATCCACATCGGTAAGACGAGGGACATTCCTTAAAGTACAAACATCTTTAGTTAATAAGGTTGCCGCCATAATAGATAAAGCTGAATTTTTTGCTCCGTCAATTCTTACCGTACCTTGTAATCTTTTTCCTCCGGAAATAATAAGCTTTTCTGGTTCCAATTTTCTCCTCCTCTTTAAAATAAGTATATAGTTATTTAATTAACCAATTGGCCTATTTACCTATTGACCAATTAATTTAGTCTACCAGTCCGCCGGTCTTCCAGTCAATTTAGCCATTAATATTGATCTGTTTTTCTCTCTTTTTTACTCAATATGCGATATGTAATACGAAATACGCTTGTTCTAATTTGCAATTTGAACTTTCTCTGCTTGCACTATATACCCACGCCTATACGCTATACGCTGTACGCTGTATTAACGACTAATTTAATATTTTCTTCAAAAGGTTTTCTAATAATCCCTTTTTCGGTAATAATAGCCTCCACATAACGGTGGGGAGTAAGGTCAAAAGCCGGATTAAATACTTTTACTCCTGCGGGGGCTATCTGTTTACCCAATATATGAGTAATTTCTTTATGATCTCTTTCTTCAATGGGGATTCCCTTCCCCGATCTTAGCGATACATCAATGGTAGATATCGGAGCAGCTACATAAAAGGGAACCTTGTTTTCCCGAGCTAAAACAGATAAAGAATAAGTTCCAATTTTATTGACCACATCACCGTTTCGAGCAATACGATCTGCTCCAACTATGATTAAATTTATCTTTTTTTGAGACATTAAAACCCCGGCCATATTATCAGTGATCAAGGTAAAGGGAATTTTCTCCTGCATTAATTCCCAGGCGGTAAGCCTTGCCCCCTGTAATACCGGTCTGGTTTCATCGACATAGACATGTATTTTTTTTCCTTCTTTAAAGGCAGTACGAATCACTCCCAAAGCGGTACCGTGATCTACGGTAGCCAAAGCACCAGCATTACAGTGAGTTAGAATATTGTCCCCATCTTTAATTAGTGAAGCTCCGTATCTTCCCATTGCCTTATTTATCTTTATATCTTCCCGGGCGATATTTTTGGCTTCCTGTAAGATTATATCTTTTAATTTAGATAAATCAACATCTTTTTTTATATTAATCAAATTCATCATTCTTCCTAAAGCCCAAAAAAGATTGACTGCTGTAGGTCGAGTAAGTGCCAGGCAGTTTTTAGCTTTTTCCATATCTAAACTGAATTCTTTATAGGTATCTGCCTTTGAAGAATAAGCAGCAAGGGCTATGCCAAAGGCAGCCGCCACTCCAATGGCCGGTGCGCCCCTTATTTTCATCTTCTTAATAGCTTCTGCTACTTCTTGGTAAGTAGAACAATTAATTATTTCATATTTTAAAGGAAGTTTTCTCTGGTCGATTAGAAACACTTTCCCGTCTTTCCATTCGATAGTCTTCATCTTTCCCTTTCTTTATAGTTAGTTGGTTACCTGGTTACCTGGTTAATTAGTTGACAGATTAATCTCGAACCAGCTAACTAGTTAACTAACTAACCAACTAACGATTTTAAATAAAATTAATTATCCCCAAACTGGCTAAAGTAACGATTACTCCGGCTATCATAACCCCTCCCACTATTGTAGGGAAGGCATACCAAAACCTTATGCCAAAGATAAATGCAGCAGCTGAACCGGTCCAGGCTCCGGTTACGGGTAGAGGAATAGCTACGAAAAATAATAAAAATATGGCTCCGTATTTTTCGAATTTTTCCTCGGTATTCCGACGTGTTCTTTTAAAAAGCCATTCAAAAAATATATCAAAAAAATGCCACTGACGTAAATATTCAGAAAAAGGTTT
>JAHIPN010000037.1 GCA_018894595.1 bacterium | reverse complement strand
TATCTCTAATTTAAACAATTCAGTAATCTTTCTTATTAAATCATTTAAAGAAAAACGGGTTAAGTTTGGTTTTTTCAATTTGGCGAAATCTAAAACCTGAACCACTAATTTATTTAATCTATCTACTTCCTGAATAATAGCATTTAAATCTTCTTTTCTTTCATCGGTCTTAGAGAATGAATTATAAACAAATTGAGCTAACCCTCTAATTGAGCTTAAAGGATTTCTGATTTCATGGGCAATCCCGGCAGATAATTTACCCAGAGCAGCTAATCTTTTATGGCGTGCCACCTCTTCATTTAGGTCATTAATTTCAGTTACATCTCTTATCACCGCTACCACACCGGTTATTTCTCCGGATTCACCTGTTAAAAATGAAGTGTTCAGATCTAATATTTTTTTCTTTAATCCCTTCTCTTCTAAAATTATTTCCTGAGAAATATTTTTCTTCTCTAAAAGACACTTTTTGAAGATAGATTCCCCTAAAATATTTAAATTCAAAACTTCCTGACAATCTTTGTTTAATACTTCTTCCTTCTTTTTACCAAAAATTTCTTCACTCTTACGGTTAAAAGTCTTAATGTTGCCCTTATTATCTACCGAAATCACGGCATTATCCATAGTCTCTAACAATTTCGTGGTATAATCCTTCATTTCATTCAAGGTCTTTTTTACGATATAAGTCTCCTGCAATTTAAAAATTACATAAATCCCTAATAACACAAGGGCCATTATAATGCTGTAGTTTAAAATGATTCTCCTTCTAGTCTGGCTCAATCGACTATAATATCCTTCTAAGTTTACCCCTACCACTAAATAACTATTTCTAATAGGTAATATCTTCCAGATATCCAAATTTAATGGTTTTATTACTTGAAGTATTCTATTATCTTTTTTGTCTTTAGTATTTATAAAATTGATTTTGCCAGGTGTAGGGATTTTTATGACATTTTGCCATCTTTCTTCTTCAGTGCTGATTAAAATTACCCCTTTATCGTTACAAATATCGATATAACTTACCCCTTCTTTTTTTAAAAGCACTAAAATTTCTTTTAAAGCATTTTCATTTAAGATAAACCGGGGACCAAGGGTCTGTATAGAAAAGGCAATATTCAATCCTTCCGAGCGGGCTAATTCCCATAAATAATATCTTTCTCTTTGTACTTCTTTATAGGTTAAAGAACCCAGTAATAGGGCAAGAAGCAAGATAGTAATTAAGGCTAAAACAATGTTTCTTTCTCGAAAAGGGGTAGGTAATTTATGATGCTTATCTTTTTTCAATTTTATAGACCGTCTCATTCATTAAATATTTCTAATATTCTACCATATTTTAAAATTAATTTTAAAAAAGCTGGAATGCCTTAATTTATATTCCAGCTTTTTGTCTTTATCCTTTAAATTAAACTAAAAACTTAAAGCGAAAAGCCATAATTCAAAACTTTAAAATCTATCGATCTGCCAATCTGCCAAACGGATTCATCCGTCCCATCCTTATTGCTTATGCTTACCTACGTTTTTTATGATTTTGTAGGGGCACAATGAATTGTGCCCTCTCTGTCTTTGTATTATTTCCGTTTACTGTGGGCACGATGCATCGTGCCCCTACATCGGACTCCTGACTCCTGGCTCCTTTTATTCACGCGATACTCGATACGCGATACGATTTTATTCTGACTCCTGAATTCTGACTCCTGACTACTATTCTCTTAACAAGATACGATTCACGAGATACGAGATACGGTTTTGTTCAATCAATTTTCTCTACTTTAATCGGCACATAATAGGTACGTTGGTTACGAAAAACCAATAATAGTAGTGTATCTCCCGGTTCTAATTTATTAATTAGCTCTTCCCATTCATCAACTGATAACATTTCTATTCGATTGGCTTCTAAAATTACATCTCCTGGTTGTAAACCCATATCATCTGCTGAGCTTCCCGGAATCACTTCGGTTATTACTAATCCTTTCACCCAGGGCAATTCTACTTCTTTAGCAATTTCCGGGGTAACCGTCTGAACTTTTAATCCAGATTGCACAGGAAATACTTTTTCTTTGGAAAATTCACTACCTTCTTCATCCACAGTAGGCATCTCACCGATTTTTACTACAAAGGAGATTTCTTTACCATCTCGCATAACTTCTATATTCGCTTTTTTACCAATATCGATATCTCTTATTTTGTCTTGAAGCTCTCCCGGAGAATTAACCTCTTCATCATTAACCTTTACAATTATATCTCCTCTTTTTATCCCGGATTCTTCCGCTGGACTATCTTTAACCACATCTCCAACTAAAACTCCCTTAGCATCTTCTGGCAAGCCAAACTGTTTAGCAATTTCCGGGGTAACCTCCTGAATATACACACCTAACCATGACCTTCTTACTTTTCCCAAATTAATAAGGTCATCTATATTTTTTTTGGCCATATTAATGGGAATAGCAAATCCGATGCCCTGAGCGTAGGGAATAATAGCGGTATTTATTCCCACAACTTCTCCTTTTATGTTAAGCAATGGACCGCCACTATTTCCAGGATTGATAGCTGTATCTGTTTGAATAAAATTTCTATAAATATGTCCTTCTATTCCCGTAGGGATGGAACGACCTTTAGCGCTAACTACGCCCATAGTTACAGTCTGTTGGAGCCCATAGGGATTACCGATAGCTATCACAATTTCTCCAACTCTTAATTCATCTGAATTGCCTAAAGTAACGGTAGGCAGATGGTCTGCCTTTATTTTCACTATAGCCATATCCGAAGTTACATCTGAACCTATCACTTCTCCATCAAATTCTCTGCCATCAGAAAGAGTAACTTTTATCTTATCTGCTTTACGCACTACATGTTCATTAGTAAGTACGTATCCCTCTTGATTTATGATAAATCCGGAACCGGTACCTTTTTGGGGAATTGTTCTTCTGAATTCTTCAAACTCACGTCCAAAAAATCTCTTAAATATAGGATCTTCAAAAGAGGGAAATTGTGTTGTCACCATTCTTACTGTATCTATATTAACTACAGCTGGTCCAACTTTTTCGGCAATATCTGCAATACTATTACTGAATGCTTCGAGAGCTAAATAAGAATCAGTTTGTTCAGTTTCTGCACTTACACTACCTATCCAGTTCAAAGAAAGAAGAAAGACTAAAGCTGCAGCAAGAATAAAGTTTCTATTTATTTTTACTAATTTCATTTTCATCATTTTATATTTACACCTCGCTATAAAAATAAGTTGTGGGGAGGAAAATGATTATTCTCCTCCCCATTTTTAAATCTGCTCTAATATTTACCAACGAAAACTTCTATTCATTGTATTACAACCTAATTTTTCTACTGCAAATATTTGAGAAGGAATACCTAGGGGTAATTTTGTTTGTTGTTCAGGAGTTAATAAATCTTTAACTTCTAAATATTTTTCAATTGTCTTAATTTTTAATTCTACCTGTAAATCAGCAATTTCTTGCAATTTTGCTCTAATCTTTACCAACTCAGTTTGCGGTCCTAACAATAACGCTTTAACCTCTAGTTCTCTAATCTGTATACTATTCCTAAGCTCAACGGTATCTTTTTGAAAATCTAAAATAGTCTTATTAATTTCAGCTTTTTGTTCTTCAGATAGATTTAGAGATTTGATAAGCCCTTCCATTCTTATGGCAGGATAATCACCCCGACTTCCGCACTTTTCCCCTTATTCAAAGACAAGGCCATAATAAAATAAAGGGTTTTAATTTAAAAAGCCAATGTAGTGCCTTAGAAAAAGATAGCAGT
>JAHIPN010000036.1 GCA_018894595.1 bacterium | reverse complement strand
TTCCAATAATTTTAATATCGAATCAGGGTAATAAGTAACCGGAAATACATTGGTAGCTGGTTTTTTAAATAACTGTTTTAACAGTTCAAATCCCATTGGTGTTGCCATTTTATCACCTCAAACTATAATAGTATCTAAAACAATTAACATAAGGCCAAGTAAACCTATAATTGATACCGGAACCCAGTAAGCAAAGGAAACCTGGTCTATTTTTAAACGCGCAACTGCAACTCTAATAAAAGTTACTTCGACAAACATTACTAAAAACATTTTTACTAAAAAGAACAGCACATCTGCTATTAGAGCAAATGCTCCGCTTAAAGCAAGTAAATGAGATATATTATAGGGGAAAAATAAAGCCACAGTTAAGGACATCATCACCACTGTCTTTACCGCATCAGCTAAACCAAATAGAGCAAGATTTCTTCCCGAATACTCTACTAATATTCCTCCGGCTAATTCTGTTTCAGCTTCCGGTGCATCAAAGGGGACTTTAGAAAGTTCTCCCGGTGTAACCGCTGCAAGAGTAATAAATAGTAAAATTGCACCAATAAAACCTAATGGGCCCACTAATCCCCAAATAGGATGAGCGTTAATCACAGCCAAAGAGAAGATATTAAGCTGGGGATAAACCTGACTTAGTTTCCAGCCTAAAGCAACAACTGCCGTTACTAAAGGAAGTTCATAGCTCATCATCATTACCATCTCTCTTTGTGCTCCCACATTGGCATAAGGAGAACCAGAGGCAAAACCTCCCACTACCATTCCGATAGCCGGCAGAGTTAGCAAATATACAATTAATATAATATCCCCATATCCACTTAACAGGGGAGGAATATTCCCTACAGGTAAATAAAGTAAAATAGTAATGGAAGATACTAAAGCCATGATTGGCGCTCCGTTAAATATCCAGGGAACTGCGTTTTGCGGCACAATATTTTCTTTAATCATTAACTTAAAGAAATCCATAAAAGGCTGTCTTATGGGAGGACCAACTCGAGCCTGCATCCTTGCCGCTAATTTTCTGTCAATACCTTTATAAAACAAACCAATTGCTACTCCCGAAAAGGCAATTACAATTGCTCCTATTATTTTTACTAATATTCCAAATAAGCTTATAGAAGTCATGGAGTAATCCTCCTTGTCTTTTGCACACTTAATTCATGTAGATCTTTCTTGGTTAATATGCTTTTTTGGCCATTAGCCTTATTTAAAATAGTAACTCTATCCATACAGGCTATACAGGGGTCAATAGACGCTATAACAATCGGGATATCGGCTATCTGTTCTCCTAAGAGCATGGGGACCCAGGGCATTAAATTATTATAGGTGGGGGCACGAGCCTTCCAGATTTCCGGTACTTCTGCTTCTGCTAATTTTACATAATGAAATACTTCACCACGAGGAGCTTCATGCCTCCCAATTCCTTCACCTTTGGCTTTCTTTAACTGATTTAATAATTTAACCAATTTCTTCTCAGCTACAATTTCTCCTGAAGGCATATTTTCTAAACATTGCTCGAGAATCTGTATCGATTGTACTATTTCCAACAATCGAACAATTATCCGATCATAAACATCACCATTTACTTCTCCGGTCAATACATCCGGAGTAATGGCCTTCACTTCCAAATCAGCATAGGCAGAATAAGGTTGATCCTGTCTTACATCCTTTTTTATCCCTGAAGCTCTAGTAGTAGGTCCTACTGCACATAAACGGAGGGCATCCTCCTTAGTTAAAACACCGACATTCTTTGTTCTTAAAGCAATAGTAGGATCCTTTAAGAATATATCTTCTATTGTTCCGTAGATATCTTTATAGTATTCCAAAGTCTCTCGAATTCGAGGTATTTGATCTTCGCTAATATCTCTTCTTACCCCACCTATCATAAATACTCCATAATTAATCCTATTTCCAGTAAGATATTCTAAAAGGTCTAAAACTTTTTCTCTTGCTCTCCAGGAAATATATAAAACAGAATCAAAGCCTAATTCATGACCGGCAATCCCGGCCCATAAAATATGCGAATGAATTCTTTCTAACTCAGCAATAATCACTCGAATATACTGGCCTCTTTCGGGAACTTCAATTCCAGCAGCGTTCTCCACTGCCCTACAAAAAGCAAAAGGATGAGAAGCAGAACATATACCGCATATTCTTTCAGCTAAATAGATAATCTGTATTGGATTCCTCTGTCTTCCCATAAATTCTATCCCTCGATGATTATCCCCGGGTGCTAAATTTACCTTTTCAATGCGCTCTCCATATATTTCAAAATTAAAAGTCATCGGTTCTTCTAAAGAAGGGTGAACCGGACCTATGGGTATAGAATAAGTCTTTTTAGTCAACTTTTTTCACCTCTTCTTTTTTATTAACCATTTTTGCCGCTCCTGTTTCATCTTTTCTTAAAGGATAAACATCTTTGGGAAAATCCTTGGGCAAGAAAACATTCGCTAAATCAGGGAGACCTTCTACTGTCACTCCTAACATCTCTTTTACTTCCCTTTCGGCAGTTTGAGCCCCCGGTATTAGATCGGTAATAGTGGGTATCTTAAGATTATTTTTCGCTAAGTTGGTAGTCAAATTTAAAGATATTTCTTTAAATCTCTCTCCATAATAAAGGGAGAAATGATAGGTTAATTTGATTTCTTCCCCGGTATCATTCCCTGAAATTATAGCAAAATGAGGAAATTGAATAGTGCATAAAAGTTTTACTGCTTCTTTAAAGTCCTTTGATTCTATCTCTAACCATATTAAATTATAGCTATTCTTTTTTAATCCTGCTGTTATAATTTCTATTTTGCTATTTGTAACCGAATTATTAAATTTCTCTTTAAATAATTCTATAATTTCTTCTGGCTTCATATATTCCATTCTATTATCACCCTTCCCTTATTAGTCGTTAGTATATAGTATAGCGTATAGCGGGTAGCGTTTAGCGTATAGTTTTGGATTAGCAAGATGCTTGTCCTAATTAAGCTAAAAAGTGAAAGTTAAAAGCGAAAAACCATAATTCAAAACTCAAAACTTTTTTGAATAAAGTATAGCTTTTGATGTAGGGGTCGAATTTATTCGACCCGGGTATTTCTGTAATTTTTTTAATGGGCTCGATTCATCGAGCCCCTACTACCTCTACGCTATACGCTATACGCTACCTGCTATTTTGCTGGAGCAGCTTTCATACTTTCTCTTAACTTTTCCAATTTTATCCAGGCTTGCAACACTCCATTTATTATAGCTTCCGGCCGGGGAGGACATCCTGGGACATAAACATCTACCGGTATAACTTTGTCGATAGAGCCTGAGAGATTGTAGGAGTTGTAAAAGACTCCCCCGCTTGTTCCGCATGTTCCAACTGCTATCACGGCTTTAGGGTCAGGAGTTTGTTCATATACACGTTTTACTCTATCGAGCA
>JAHIPN010000333.1 GCA_018894595.1 bacterium | reverse complement strand
TGAAATGATAATAGGTGAGATAAATAAATACCGTACCCTTTTAGGGGGCGAACTAGTAACCGACTTATTTTCTAATACCATAAAAAAAGATCTTTATCCACTTAAGGTTGATAAAGAACAAAGTGTAGTTAATGTATATATGCTTGAACGAGATATTGAATATCTCAATAAAATATCTTTTGATGACAATCAAAAAATAATCAAAGAAGCAGATTCAAAATTACGCAAGTTAATTAAGAAAATAGTAAGTGATGAAAAGTTATTGAAAACACTCAATTGTCGTAAATTAATTGAGTTGGGACTAGAATTACTCGATGAGACGGGGGATTGTCCACTATGTGATACTTCATGGCCTCAGGGGAAACTGAGTACATATCTTAATAAAAAATTGTCAACTGCACAAATTGCAGAAAAATACCAAAACGATATAAATGTAAATGTAAACTTAATTGATAATGTAGTAAGTTCTGCTATCACAAATATTGTAAATATTATTAAAATTGCACAAAGTATAAAATTTGATGAAGAAGTTCAACAACTTAATAAATGGATAGAAGATTTAAATCTTCTTAAAACTGCATTAGCAGAACCATTAGAAAAATATTCAAATATTAAATTTAATGAAGATGATGTAAGTAAAATCATTGCACCTACCAATATTTTTACAATTTTAAGTTCAATATTATTAGCAGCCAAGAAAAAATCTCCAAAAATCTCAAAGGAACAAACATATTGGGATATATTAACTCGCCTGGAAGAAAATATGAAAACAATTGAAAATGCTCAAATAGAATTAGAAAAGTATTCACTAGCCCATGAAAGGTCTGAAATATTACTGAGTATTTTTCAAAGTACAAGGGATTTGGTTTTAGATAATTTATATAAAAATATTAGTAATAAATTTGAGATACTATATAGAACGCTTCATGGAAATGATGAAAAAAAATTTATTGCAAATTTTAAACCCGAAGGTGCAGGACTTAATTTTGAAGTTGATTTCTATAATAGAGGAGTTCATCCACCTCATGCACTACATAGTGAAGGACATCAGGATAGTATGGGATTATGTTTATTTTTATCATTATTCGAACGATTAACAGAAGGATTAATTGATTTAATAATTCTTGATGACGTCGTAATGTCAGTAGATATGCAACATAGAAGGGCACTTTGTTCACTATTTTCTACTTTTTATCCTAATAAGCAATTTTTTATTACAACCCATGATAAGACATGGGTATATCAATTATTAAGTGCGGGTGTTATTAAGAAAGGGGGATTAATTGAATTCTATAATTGGGACATAGATACTGGCCCTTCAGTTAATTATGAAGCAGATCTTTGGGATAAGATAGAAAAGGACTTAAATAAAAATGATATACCAAGTGCAGCCGCACGACTACGACATGGTTTAGAGCAATTTTTTAGTCTTGTATGCGATTCGTTGTCTGTATGTGTAAAGTTTAAACTAAATAGCAAATGGGAACTTGGCGATCTTTTGATACCAGCAATGGATCATTATAGTTCTTTATTAAACAAAGCTATTAAATCAGCAAAATCTTGGAATTATAATGAACTTGTATCAGAATTAACTGAGCTTGATAGTATAAGGAGCAATATATATAAAAGAACTTATGTAGAGCAATGGGGAATTAATGTTAATGTACATTATAATAATTGGATGAATATGGGGAAAGAAGACTTCACGCCTGTTGTACAGGCATTTCAAGATTTATGTGGGTTATTTATCTGTTCAAAATGTGGATCACTGATTAAACTTGCAATGGTCGGATTAAAACCTAAAAGTTTTGTTTGCAATTGCGGAAAAGTAGATTGGAATCTTGTACAAAAAAAATGAAATAATGACAGGGGAGTTATTCTAACTCAATAATTAGGTAACTTTTAACGGAAAACCTATGGAATTTGAGGAGTCTCTTAACCAGATGGTTGAGATTTTAGGTATTATTATAGATAGATGTCCTAAAGGAAGACCTCGTAAAATGGAAAGCTAAGCCATAGAAAAAATAGGATGTGTCAGTATTTTAATTAAAAAAAATGAGGAGAAAGAGGAAAAGTGATATTGCAAGACCTGACCTCATAATACATACTGAATTAAAAGAAGATTTATTAAAGATGTTGAAGGTGAAGTAGCAAGTGTGGGTCTATAATAAAAAAATAGTTTTTAATTATAGACCCCCTAATGAACTATAAATTTATTATATCCTGAGAATCTGAATTCTTGGGAGTAAAATAAGGAGGAGTTGATAATTATGAGAGCTTGTCAGATTGTTGAACCAGGAATTATTAGAGAACTTTCATTAGATATGCAAAATATGCTGAATCCTCCCCAGGGTTGGATAACTATTCGGGTTAGTGCGAGTGGAATTTGTGGAACAGATCTCCATATTTTC
>JAHIPN010000035.1 GCA_018894595.1 bacterium | reverse complement strand
TTAATTTATTTTCAATTTATCTTCTTTTAAATTTAGCATTATCCCCCTTCGAGAAATTACTTTTAAAATATCTTTGACCCTTTCTTTATTCTTTTTATTATTACCAATAATTTTTAGAATGTCCCTTCTTATTTTATATAAATGACAGGTTATCTGAACATAAGTGGCATCCTCATTTTCTTTCCATATTGTATCTAAAAGATCATTATGGGTAAGTATTTTTCCTCTATTTTGGGCTAAAAGGTAGATTAAGGAAAATTCTATTGCTGTAACCTCTATCTCTTTTCCCTCAAAGATAATTCTATCCGGGCGGTGTTGGTCGATCTCTAAAATAGTTGCGGGTTGCAGCTCACCGGTTTCGGGTTTCAACTCTTTAGCAGTTGTCACTGTGGTCAGTTTAGGGTGCTCACTTTCAGTTTCAGCATTAGAATTATTAGCAGTCACCTTATTAGAATTATTAGCAGCCGCCTTATTAGAATCATTATCCTTTACCTTTTGTTTTTTCGCTTCTTGATTTTCTTTTTCTTCTTTTATTCTGCTCTTTATCCTCTTTACTAATCTCTCTGGCAGTACCCTACCCAACTCTTCCTCGGTTACTTCTTCCAAACACCTTTCATCATTATATCCCTCTCTTACCAATTTTCCGATATAATAGCGGCTTAATCCGGGGATATATAATCGAGCCAAGGCCAAACCTTCTTCCTCCACCCCCCCTACCATCCGTTCAGATAAACGCCTGATCTTCTTTAAATCTTTTTCTCGACCCTTGCTCCAGCCGCTATCCTCGGCAATGGCCGCCAGGCTATCGGCCAGCCAGGAAAATCCTTCCCCCAGCCTCTCTACCGCACCCCGGTAAAGACTGTATTCCTGTTCAATACTCTTGCTCTCTCTTTCTCCGATCCAATCATATAAGAGGAGAGTCTTTTTAAAGGCCAGATAGTCTTCCAGGGTAGTTTTCCCTTTGGTTAGACCAAATTCCCCCTGATAAATCTCCTTACCTTCTTCTCCTAAATTAAAGATTAAAGCCAGCAGCTTATTGCGGTAGATCTCCTTCCAATCAGTATAATTATAGCGGTCTATCTGATCACCTTTTCGGTAGAATTGAGGATAAGGAATAGGCAGGGATTTGCCGTCTTCACTTCCAGTTAAGGTGAGGATAATCTCCAGATCACTTATTTCGCCTTTAATAGATTGCTCTATCCAGGATAAAAAATAAAGATAGGTGGCCACTTTAATCCCTTTAGCGCTGATCAGGAGGCCGGTAGAAGTAGGAGCTAATCTGCCTTTCTCATCCTCTATTACCAACTGATTATTTTTTAAGTTCTGCAGGGCATCTTCTATTTCTTCCTTAATTCTTTTTTTATCCAGTACCAATTGCCAATAACCAGCCGGCTGATCTAATAGGGCAGCCATATTATCTTTACCATTTACCATTAGTCGAAGTAAGAGGGTAGTCAAATCCCTTTCCTTCTTTTTAGGACCTACCCCGGCAAGGGCATTGGGATAGGGTATTATTTCCTCTGCTACTTGTCCCCTTATCTGGTTATCCTCCGCCAGGGTATCCCGCAGGAAATTAAAATAGAGATTTTGATAGATAGTCTCCGAAAGCAGGGAATGGGCTAAAAAAATGACCCTTCCGAATTCTTCCTCTCTTCCGCTATTTAATCTTCCCGCCCTTCCACCCATATTCTCTATATCGGTAAAGCTAAGACTGGTCAACTGGACCTCCTTACTATCTCCGTTAATATTTTCTATCTTATCCATAGAGAGAATGACATTCTTAAAAGGAAGGTTAATCCCCATCGCCAAAGTGGTAGTAGCACAGATGACTTTTATTTCCCCCTGGCGCAGATAATTTTCTACTAAATTTCTTTCTTCCCAGGAAAGGTCAGCATTATGATAAGCCATCCCTTTCCCCAGAAGAGGGAGCAGGATATCCCGAGATAGAGTCTCCTCCATCTGGTTAAGTTCCTCTATGGCTGATTCGGCCGGGGGACATTCTAATCTATCGGCCAGCCACTCAGCCCACTTTTTACTTTCTGATTTAGTGGGAAAGAAGAGGAGAGTAGGTTCATGATGTAAAATAAAATAGCGGACCGTCTCCAGGACATAATCTTCCTGGCAATTATCGGATACCACCTGGGGAGGAAAGAATACTTCTTCCCCGAATTTCTTTTCATTATGGGTAATGTATTTAAAGACTCCTTCTCTAACGATTCCCTTGCGCAATTCTACCGGACGCTGGTAGGAGGTGAGTAGCCGGGAAGGAAACCAGTTTAAAAAAGCTTCTTGATTTTCTAAGAAGGCCGAGAGAGAAATGATCTTGATCTTTTGCTCCTGTTTTTGCAAATTAACTAGCATCTCCTCCAAAAGGGGACCTCTTTCCGGATCATTA
>JAHIPN010000332.1 GCA_018894595.1 bacterium | reverse complement strand
ATGATTGATAAATTGGGGAGCGGTATTTCACAGGCTATTGGTACAGGAGGCAGGGATCTTAAAGCCGAAGTTGGTGGTATAATGATGATTGAAGGGTTAAAAGCATTACAAAATGACCCTCTTACCGAAGTTATAGTTTTAATTTCTAAGCCCCCGGATAAAGAAGTAGCGAGAAAAGTACTTTCCATATTAAAAGAAGGGGAAAAGCCATCGGTGGTTTATTTTGCAGGAGGCGACCCAGAGGTGATCAAAGAATATGGCTCTATCCCGGGTTTAAGTCTTGAAGATACTGCTCATAAGGCGGCAGCGATAGCAAAAGGAATATCTATCGAAGATTTTACCGCTTTTACCGTAACTAACATTGATAAGATTATTCAAGAAGAAACTAAAAAATTAAACGAAAAGCAAAGATATATCAGAGGCCTTTATACTGGCGGAACACTTTGTGATGAAGCGATGATAATTCTTTCCGCTTCAATCGGCGATATATATTCGAATATTCCGTTAAAGCCTGAGGGGAAGCTTTCTGATATCAATAAAAGTTATAGGCATAGTTTAATTGATCTTGGTGATGATGAATTTACCCGGGGTAAACCGCATCCGATGATAGATCCTTATGTACGTCAGGAAAGAATTTTAATAGAAGCAGAAGATAAAGAGGTAGGGGTTATACTAATGGATTTTGTCCTGGGATTTGGCAGCAATTCTGATCCGGCAAGAGAGATGATCCCCTATATTCAAAAAGCACGTAAAATTGCTGCCAAAGACGGAAGATATATCTGTATGATAAGTTCTGTCTGTGGGACAGAAGCAGACCCCCAGAGCCTTGTTGGGCAAGAGAAGAAACTTAAAGGAGAAGGGGTAATTGTAATGCCCAGTAATGCTCAGGCAGTAAGATTGGCGGCTGCAATCGTTTTGTCAAGGAGGAATAGTCAATGACCAAGATTAATGAATTATTTCAAGAGGAATTAAAGATAATAAATATGGGACTTGAATCTTTTAATGAAAATTTAAAGAAGCAAAATGTCAAGACCGTTCAGGTGGACTGGAAGCCGCCGGCCGGAGGAAATAAAAAGATGCTTTCTTTGTTAGATAAGTTAAAATAAGAGGAGGGAATATTTATGATTCAAGAAAGAATAGAAGCAGCCAATAAGAAAGTAATGGAAATAATCTTGAACGGACAGCCCATACTTTTAGATATCGGAGTAGCAAGGGAAGCGATTCCTGGAATGACTAAAAAAACGATACTTCACGCCGGTCCACCTATTAAATGGGAAAAAATGTCCGGTCCCTTAAGAGGTGCAGTTATCGGGGCTTTAATCTACGAAGGTCTTGCGGTCGATGAAAAAGAAGCTGCCGAACTTGCTGCTTCAGGAGAAATATCTTATGACCCCTGTCATCATCATAATACGGTGGGACCGATGGCTGGAGTAGTCAGTGCTTCGATGCCGGTGTGGATTCTTCAGAATAAGAAATATGGCAATTATTCTTATTGCACCTTAAATGAGGGTCTGGGCAAAGTTCTCCGCTATGGTGCCTATAGTGATGAAGTGATTAAAAGATTAAAATGGATGGAGAATCTACTTGCCCCTCTGTTAAAACAAGCACTTAAATTACATGGTCCAATAGACTTAAAAACTATAATAACTCAGGCACTTCAGATGGGTGATGAGGGACATAACCGAAATAGGGCAGGGACCTCGCTTTTGATTAGAGAACTGGCTCCTTATATTATTCAGACAAAATTCAGGGAAGAAGAAAAAATTGAAGTATTAAAATTTATAGACAGCAATGATCATTTTTTCTTAAACCTTACTATGCCAGCAGCTAAATGTACACTCGATGCTGCAAAAGGAGTGGAATTTAGTACTATTGTTACCGTTATGGCAAGGAATGGAACTGAGTTCGGGATAAGGGTTAGTGGACTTGGGGACAGGTGGTTTACCGGACCAGCTGGGATAGTAGATGGTCTTTTATTCCCTGGTTATACAGCAGAAGATGCAAATCCTGATATCGGTGATAGCGTTATAGCCGAGACCGCAGGTATCGGTGGGTTTGCTATGGCCGCGGCACCTGCTATTGTTCAATTTGTGGGAGGGAGCGCCAAAGATGCAGTAAACTTTACTCTTAAGATGTATGAAATAACCGCTGCAGAGAATAATATATATAAAATTCCTGCCTTGGACTTTAGGGGGACACCTACTGGAATTGATATTCGGAAAGTAATTGAAACTGGTATATTGCCCAGCATTAATACCGGGATAGCCCATAAGGATCCAGGCATTGGTCAGGTAGGAGCAGGTCTGGTGAAACCTCCGATGAACTGTTTTGAGGATGCCTTGCAAGCATTTGTAGAAGATTTAGAAACAAAAAATTTAGTATAATGGGGAGATGTAATATGGAAAGAAAAAAACCACTGGAAGATATAGTAGTTTTGGATTTGACTCGTGTCCTTGCTGGACCATACTGTGCAATGATTCTGGCTAACTTAGGAGCAAAAATAATCAAGGTTGAAAGACCTGAAACAGGAGATGACTCCCGAAGTTTTGGTCCTTACAAAAATGGGCAAAGTGCTTATT
>JAHIPN010000331.1 GCA_018894595.1 bacterium | reverse complement strand
GAGCCGCCATATTTCTTTACATTATCCTTAATAGCATCTATCATCATAGGATCAAGTTGGAAACCATCCGGACGGGCTAAAGTAATATTCATGCCGAACTTACTGGCGGTGGCCATTAAACATTGTGGAACTGCCACAGGTTTTTCCACACTTGGTGAATAAGCCCAGCTTACTACCAATTTTTTATTGCGCAGGTCACCCAATTTTTCTTTCATAGTGAGGACATCAGCCATTGATTGACAGGGGTGATATATATCGTCTTCCATATTAATTACTGGTATATCTGCCCATTTAGCAAATTCGCGTAAATATTTATTACCATTACCGTATTTCCAACCGGTTGGTTTTCCATACATTCTTATGGCAATACCATCACCATATCTGGCTAAAACCCGAGCAACATCAGATACCCTTTCTGTGGAATAGGCTTTCTCTTCACCTTCAGTAGCAGGGGTGTAAATCTTTTCAGAATCCAAATAATTTGCGTGTCCGCCTAATTGGGTCATCCCAGTTTCAAAACTGTTGCGTGTTCGCAAAGATTTATTGTAGAAAATAATAAATAAGGTTTTACGGAGAAGCAATAGGTGCTCCCGACCAGATGCAGTATCAGCCTTTAAGACAGCTGCTAATTCCAGCATGGATTCTAATTCATCTTTAGTAAACTCCAGTGTACTTATAAAATCTCGACCTCTTAATGTTTTTGTTTGCATTTCAGAACCTCCTAATTAAATAATAATTTTTTAAATATTTTACTTTGCAATTCTATGATTTTTATAATTATCTCTACTTTATCCCTCCTTCTCTAATAATATGCGATAAAAAAGCACACATACTCTAACTATTATTTAGATTAGTATTAACATTATATCAAAAAATTAGAGCAAAAAACCGTCTCCCCTCTATTTAATTAAAACACTCCTGTTGATAACAGGTTTTAAAAATTGGTAGGGGTGATTGCTGAAATAATAACAAGGTCTTTGTCTCCAATACTGGTTATTTTATGAGGAATGCTTGCAATGTAGTAGATACTGTCACCCTCTTCCAGGGTAAAAAATTCATCCCCAATTTGAATTTTCATCTTTCCTTCTATTACCAGAGTACATTCCTCGCCCTCATGAGGGAGAGGTTTGCTACAAGTACTTGCTCCTAATTCTATCCGGGTTCTAATCATCTCAATTTGGTGACTCACATCAGGGGAAAGTAATTCATAGGTCAAATGAGATTTAGGGAATTGTAAAACTCTACGCTCATTTTTTCTTACTATTGCG
This sequence comes from bacterium, assembly GCA_018894595.1. The sequence continues at coordinate 4,861 of JAHIPN010000331.1, read as the reverse complement.
CTTTGTTGTTTATCATCAATTAAGAAATAAAATATAGGTACATTTAAGGCTTTGGATATCTCTCTTAAAGCCATAATCGATGGAGAAGCCATCCCCCGCTCCACTTGGCTTAAATAACTGGGAGTTTTATCTATCTTTTTAGCAAAAGCAGTAAGATTTATGCCCTTAGAAATACGTAGTTTGCGAATTTTATTTCCCAATCTTTCATTCTCAACCATCGTTTAAATTTCATCCTCTTTTTTTCAATGGAATATTGTCTACCTGCCAGACTGATCATTCTGGCTCTAATTTTATTTAGATCTTTTCCAAGACTACCTATTTTGTTAAAATATACTTAATTATTGTAATTATATTTAAACACATTTAAAATTATTTTACAAGAATACCTTCTAAAATATTTTAAAAATATATAAAATAAATTTTGAAGCTGAGGGGAGTAAAATTTAGTATATTATTATGATTTAGAAAGAATTTAGCAGATTTATTTATTTAATATTAGAATATTTTTTGATTACCTGAAGGCATTGTTTAATCTTCTCTTTGGGATTTTCTAAAAAATATTTATAAAGGGGTTCGATTACCATATAACCTTTAAATCTTTTGGCCTCTAATTCAACAAAAAACTTCTCCCAATCTATTTCTCCCTCTCCTAAAACAAGATGTTTCCCTTTATCTTTAGCAAAATCGCTGATATGAAAATGGATGATATTATCTACATTTTTTAAAAAATCAAATATATCTTGCCGTGCTTCACAACTTTCGGTTGTATCTATAACCGCCCCGATATTCTTTTGAGAAAATCCTTTAATAAAATCATTATGGGAAAAAGGGGTCCGAGTATTATAATTCGGACCATTTTCTATAGCAATATCAATGTTTCTTTTATTTGCTTCATCCACCAAATAATTTATATTTTCTAAAATAACCGGATAGAAAAGTTTTTCCTTGTAGCCATTTTTAAAGAGAGGAAGTCCGTGGGATACGATAACTTCCACCCCTAAAAGCTCTGCTGCCTCAATTAATTCATCAATGATCTTCCTGGTAGTATTTTGCATTTTAGGATAACAATTGTAGTAAAAGGAAGATAATATTAAGGGAAAATGGATTGAGCTTACTTTTATACCGATATCTTTCCCTAAAATCTCTTTGGCAAAATCTGTGGTGGTTTCTGAGATATCCTGGGGCATCAGCTCTGCATAATTTATTCCACAATCTTTAATTATTTTAAGCGCTTCTATAGTATCCCTGGGGTATAAACCTGCTGTCGAAAATGAAATTTTCATATATTTTTATTCCTCTCTGTCTTTGTGTTTACCTTAGACCATTAGACCATTGGAATAGACAACCACCTTTTTATTGATAAGACAAAATTGTCTATATAAGGTGGTTGTCTATATTTAAGATTTTATATCTCTTCTATTTTACAATTATTTTACCAATTGTTAATGCAACTATTAAATTTACTGCAGCATATCATCAGTAATAATTTCTGCTGCTTCTTCTAATGCTTCTTCGGGTGTTAGAGCTTCTCTTTCTACTTTATCTAACATTTCATAGAAAGTCCGGTCTAAAGTTCCCATCGCCGAAAAATGTTCATAATTCTGTACATATTGCAGCTGCTCAAAGGCTGCTTTATACTCAGGTTTTTCCTGGAAAAGCTTTTGAATTATTATTGTTTTTAAAGCACTACTGGTAGTAGGAATATAGCCGGTGGCGGCAGACCATTTGGCAATATTCTCTGAACCTAAGAGCCATTCGATAAATTTCCAGGTGGCTTCCTCTTTCTCTGGAGTGGAAGGGAATAAGGCCGCTGTGGCTCCACCCATAGTTACTGCATAAGTCTTCTTTTTGGGTAGAAATGCGGTTCCAAAATCAAAATCCAGTTGTCCGGACCATCCTCCGAGCTTTGTTGAACTACCCAGATATATTCCTAAATTCCCTGATAAAAAATATTTTTCCGCTAAATCATGTAAGCCAACCGGCATTATCCCTTCATCAGTTAAGCTCTTCCAGAATTTTAATGCTTCAAGCCCTTCGGGAGAATTAAACATAACTTCGGTTGAATCTTCATTCATAATTTTTCCTCCATTTTGCAGAATAAAGGCTTTGAATACCCAATCAATACTCTTGATATCTACTCCCCAGGTATCTGCATTGCCATCATTATCGGTATCCAGAGTAAGTTTCTTGCCATATTCCATTAATTCCTCCCAGGTTTGCGGGGGTTTTTCCGGGTCTAGCCCAACTTTTTCAAACAGGTCTTTATTGTAATAGAGGACTGGGGTACTAATATTAAAAGGAAGGACACAAATTTTTCCCTGATATTTTGAATAATCTAATGTTCCCGGGTAAAATTTACCTAAATTAAATTTATACTTCTCGATATAATCTAAAATTTTATAGTTTCCGTAGGCACCGGTAAAAAGAGGTCCTGCCGGAATAATCCCACCCTGAGGTAAGGTATCGCTGGCTATTGCCGCAATAACTTTATTGGCAGTATCCCCGTAATTTCCTGAATAGATTCCATTTACCTCTACCTCATTTTGTGATTGGTTAAATTCTTTGATCAAACCTGAAAATACCTCTCCGCCGTTACCGCCCAGAGCATACCAGAAATCAATTTTTACTCCGGAAGCAAAAGCAGAAAAACACAAACTAAATACAATAATAGTAAAAACTACAATAACTAATAACTTTTTCATCTTAAAATTCCTCCTAATTTTTAATATTAAATTAATTAAAAGATATCTTCACTTACAATGCGCTTACCAGTTTTTATCCTTTCAAACCGGTTAAAGTAATTCCTTTAATGAACTGCTTTTCAGATAAGAAGAATATTATCAAAACTGGAACTATGGTCATCACCGCTGCAGCCATTAATAAATGATACTCACCACCTCCTTCACTAATTAGATATTTCAATCCTATCGGTAAAGTCCTCATTTCGTCTTTATTTATTATTATCAAAGGCCAGATATAACTTCTCCATTCCATTAAGAAAGAGAAAAGTGCTATTGTCCCTATAGCTGGTTTAGAAAGAGGGATCACTATTTTAAAAAGAAAGGTAAAATGTCCGCAACCATCTATCTTGGCAGCATCTTCCAGCTCCTTGGGAATGGTATAGAAAAACTGTCTTAAGAAAAAGATAGAAAACGCATTGAAAAGTACGGGAACAATTAATCCCTGATAACTATCCAGCCACCTTAAATTAGCTACAATTAAGAATTTTGGAATCAAGGTAACCTGGAGGGGCATAATCAGAGTGCCTATATATAGCATAAAAAGAACATTTTTACCCGGAAACTGTAATCTGGAAAAGGCAAAAGCAGCAAGGATCGATACAAAGACCTGCAAAAGAGTAGAAGATGTCGCCACAAAAATACTGTTTATATAGTATCTTAAGAAAGGGATCATATTAATAACTTCTTTATAATTAGTGAATATCCATTTCTTGGGGAAAATTCTTGGCGGGTAAGTATAAATATCAGAGATTCCCTTAAACGAAGAGATAAACATCCAGATAAAAGGGAAAAACATTAAGAACCCAAAAAATATTAAAATAATATAGATATAAAACTTAGAAGAATTTTCTTTCATTTTTTAATTTTCCTAAATATAATTATTTTGAAAATAATCTTTCCCACATTTTATGTATAATGGACTCTCTTTTCACCAATTCTTTTTTGTACGAAAGTAATTGCTAAAACTCCTAAAAATAAAATCATTGCTGCTGCAGAAGCCCTTCCAATCTTATATCCTTCGAAGGCTTGTTGATAGATATAAAAAACCATAACTCCTGTGCTGTATAATGGACCTCCCCTCGGGGTCATAACTGATATCTGAGTAAATACTTTAAAAGAATTGATAATGCTTATTAATATTACAAAATAGGTTACAGGAGAAAGTAAGGGTAAAGTTATATGTTTAAATTTTTCCCAATTGTTAGCTCCATCAATATCTGCTGCTTCATAATAAGATTCAGGGATATTCTGGAGCCCGGCAAGAAAGATAACAATGTTATAACCAAGTCCTTTCCAAACCGACATTATTACTATTGACAGCATAGCCAAGCTCGGGTCATAAAGCCATTTTAAAGGAGATAAACCAATTTGTTTTAAGATATAATTGAAAAGCCCAAAATGCGGGTCATAAAACCACAACCAAATTGCACTTACCGCTACCATCGATGTAACTACCGGGGCAAAGTATATGGCTCGGAAAAATCTTAACCCCCTAATTTTTTTATCTAACAAAAAGGCAAAAAATAACGAAAAAACTAAATCCAAAGGTATTTGAACTGCAGCAAAATAAAATGTATTTGCTATAGATTTAAGAAATTTAGGGTTTTTAAAAAGATATATATAATTGGCTAAACCTATAAAATCTTTTACTTCCGATATTAAATCCCATTTAGTAAAGCTTAAATATACCACCATAATTATGGGAATAATTACAAAAGTCATTCCAATAACCATTGAAGGGAATAAACAGATCAGAGCAGTATAAAATTCATTTCGATTTGCTTTTTTAGAAAAATATTTCTTAAGTCCCATTTCTTACCCTCTTACCATTTTTATTAATCTTTTAAAATTGCTTTATCGCCCACAATCCTTTGACTATTTTATCTACTTGTAAATTATTTATCTCTGATATTTTATAAAAGAGTGCCTTCTCTTTGGAAGGGAATTCACTAAAACCGTAAAATGCTCCATAGACAGACCCTAATAAACCAGCTATTGTATCGGTATCTCCTCCTAAATTTACCGAAATCCAAAATGCTTTAGAAAATTCTTGGCTATATTTATAAAAAAGAGAAAAGACTACCGGAATAATCTGCTCGGAAAACATATCTGTCCCGATT
>JAHIPN010000330.1 GCA_018894595.1 bacterium | reverse complement strand
ATCATTATCCTTAATGCCTAATTTTTCTCTAAAATCTATATTGTAATCATCAACATCCCATAACTTTTCATTAAAATCAAATACATTGGGTATAATAATAGAATCCAGATTTCTTCTCGCTTTTAATTTTTTTTGAACAATGCTATTAATTACTACATGTGAAATCAAATCATCTTTTGGGGGATAGTATTCCTCCAGGACCTTGCGAACGAAATTGCACGTTGGCTGAGAAAAATTTTTCCTCTCCCAGTAAAAATCATGATGATGTCCGATACATCTAATACCTAATTCCTTGATAACGTTAACAAACGCCATAGCAGTAGGGATGCTTCTGCCGATTGATAAAATATTATTGGGAATAATTAAATCTATCTTATTTTCTATTAAGATTTTTTTCAAGGCTTCTTCAATTTTCAAAGTCTGTTTTCTTATGGCTCTTATTAATTCATCCTCATCCTGATAGTCTTCTAATTTTAAGTAGGCATTTCTTTCGATTTTCAAATCCTCTTTAAATCTATAATTCATTTCCGGTATAATATAACCATCAGATGTACCTGTACTACCGGCAATAAAATATACTTTATGCCCCATATTTTCTAAAACTTTTCCCCATTTATCCATCTCCAGGGAAACTCCATCAGTTTCGCCAACCCGGTAATGACATAATGCTATATTCATGCTACCCTTCCTTTGTATAATAATTTTATATCTCCGCCTGACTTTCATAATCAAAAAACAATATCTTTTCCTGCTTAAAATTAATAAAGAATGTATCCTCAGATTTTATTTTTGTTTCACCCGAAATAACTAATTTTGCTATTTTATCATTAATCTTAAAAATAATTACTTGATGAGAACCTTGGGGCTCAACTAATAAACACTTTACTGACATAATAGCATCCTTTTCGTCAACGACCGTTATATTTTCAGGCCGGATACCGATTATTGCTTTTTTATTATTATAATCTTTTAATCGGTGAGCTATTTTATCATTTAAGATAATTTTAAAATCAGGATTAACCAGATTATATTTGCCATCTTTTATGGTTATAGTAACCTCTGTAAAATTAGTAGGAGGCATACCTATAAAATTAGCTACAAACATATTTTTGCAATTATGGTAAACATCATCAGTTGTTCCGGTCTGAGCAATCTCCCCATCCTTCATAATTACAATTCTATCAGCCAGACTCATGGCTTCAGATTGGTCATGGGTTACAAAAATTGTTGTTGCATTTGTTTTTTCATGAATTTCTTTAAGTTCTGTTCGCATATAAACTCTTAATATAGCGTCAAGATTGGACAGAGGTTCATCCATTAAAAAGATTTTAGGTTTAACTGCAACTGCTCTTGCTACAGCAACGCGCTGTCTTTGGCCGCCAGATAATTGATTCGGGTAACGTTCAAGATATATAGATATGTCAGTCATTTCAGCGACTTCTTTAACGATTTTATCAATCTCTTTTTTAGACATCCCTTTTAATTTTAAAGCATAAGCTATATTTTGATAAACCGTCATATGAGGCCAGACTGCATAACTTTGGAAAATCATACTCATCTTTCTCTTCCAGGGTGGTAAATTTGTTATATCATCTCCATCTATTATAATTCTTCCCTTAGTAACCTCCTCAAGGCCGGCGATCATTCGTAAAGTTGTCGTTTTACCGCATCCTGATGGACCTAACAAAACCAGAAATTCTCCATCATGGACTTCCAGACTGATATCTTTCACAGCTAAAACATTTTTACCATATCTTTTTGTAATATGATTCAATTTTAAATTAGCCATAGTTTCCTCCCATTAATAAGTAATTTAAGCTGTAACTCCGCCCCACATCTGATTAATATACTTGCGAATAAATAAGGTAAAGAGTATCATCGGCAGGGCCATTAAGATTCCCCCTGCTGCTGCCAAATTTACTTGAGCACTTGCACCAAGTAAGGTTTGATAGACAACAACAGCAAAAGTGGGATTAAATTGGGTTAAAATAATCGCCGAAACAGTTTCATTCCATGCTCCTATAAAAGCATACATTGCACAAGCTGCCAAACCAGGCAAGGCGAGTGGTACAGTTATAGTAATAAAAGTCCTTAATTTCGTTGCTCCAAATATCTGTGCTGCTTCCTCTAATTCAACAGGGATACCCAAAAAAATACTTGCAGTAATCCAGATGGTAAGAGCAATGGTTCCTATTGAATATACTAGTGATAAACCAATCGGTTTATCATAAAACCCCATTGTAGCAAGGATTATAACCATGGGCATGGCAATGGCAACAGCCGGAAAAACCCTTACAAATAGAACACTGACTTTCAAGGCGCTCTTCCCTATAAAAATATATCTGGCAAAAGCATATCCTGCCATTCCTCCGATTGATAAAGAAATAAGAATTGTAAGGCCGGCTACCTGAAGGCTTCTAATTAGGGCAGGGACAGCATCGCGAGTAATAGCAAAAAATGTTTTGTAATTATGCAGAAGGCCTTTATAGTTTTTAAAATAAACTTCATTTTGCTGATCTAATTTCGAAATATAATTTTCCAGATTTTCTATAGAAATATCCACATTTAACTGTGTTTTCATATATCTTGACATTTTTTCTATATCCTTGGTATCAATCATGGTCTGATATTCTTTATCCCCTTTCTCATAAATAGATAGCAAATAACCCTTATCCCCTTTTTCTAATTTAAATTCAGAAGAAATTGCCGGTACCAGCGGGAGGGGAAATTGATAGGCCTCTCTTGAAGATAAAAACGATAAAGAAACCAGAAAATATAATGGCGTAATTATTATTATAATTAAACTTGTTATTAAAATGTAAAAAAGAGTTTTTTTGGCAAATTTAGAGATAGTATTTTCCCACATTTTACTCACATCACTTCCTTCTCATTTTTATCAAATGCGCCTGAAACCTTTAAATATGCTACTGCCGCTATAGTTACGATTACAGAAGTTATGACCGCATATGTCGAAGCTATTTGATAGCTGTTGTCGAGTCGTGATAATTCCTCTTTATAATAGATTACCCTTTCCAGTAAAAGCGGAATTCTGTCAAATCCAAAAAGCATGACAACAATAAGCCAGATTTGAATGGCTGAAATTAATCTCAAGATAACTGCTGTTATAATGGTCGGTTTAAGCATCGGTATAGTTATTTGTCTTAAAACTGTCAAGCCGTTCCCTCCGAAAACATAACCTGCTTCCTTTGCTTCTTTAGATAAATTTTGTAATCCGGCGAGTAAGATTATCATCATCGATGGTATTACCTGCCAGGTATCAATAATAATAATTAACCACAAAATCGAAAATTTAGATCCGGATAAAAATAGTAATTTCTCTCCCTTGGCTAAAAAACCTAAATAATAAAGCAGGCTGTTTATCCAACCATGTGCAGTTAGCCCGGTTTTCCAGATTGCAGCGGCTCCAACCGCTGGAATCGCCATAGGGATCATGGCAATAAATAGGAAAATCGCTGAACCTTTAAATTTTTTATTAATCAATAAAGCCAGAGCTAAGGCGATAAAAAATTCTATCACAATCGAGATACCCGCAATAAAGGCAGTATTCCCAAATGCTTCCCCAAAAGAAGTAGTAGTGAAAACATTAATGTAGTTCTGTAAAGTAAAACTTCCATCTACACCCTTAAAGCTGCTATAAATAGAGGTGATAACCGGGTTAAGCCAGAAGAAGCTATAGTAAATTACAGTCGGAGCAATTAACAAATAGGGGGTCCAGTTTTTATTTTTCTTCAAATTCGAAAGGTTAATTGTGTCCACTCCTTTCAATAAATTAGACGAGGGAGTTATGATTTCTGTCATTTATTACTTATCAAATAATATAACCGAGGAAATTATGTTTCCCCGGTTATATTATTTTTATGAAATTAGAAAATATTTAAAAACTAATTTATCTATTTCCTTATGGCATCTAATTCCGCTTTAGCTTGATTTAAGCGGGCTTCATCTACAGTTCCATCGCCATTTAAGACCATATCAACAAAGACATCATCAAACACTTTCTTAACTGCTCCCCAATCCTGAAAATCCTGACCGGGAATACCGGAAACATTACCTTTGCTTAAAACCATAACAGCCTTTGCAACTACTTCATCTTCCGGGTCATCACCTAAATAATTAAGCGCTTCTTCTACTGGAGGAATAAACCCGCCGGTACCTTTAGAAATTTTCACCTGCATATCAGGTCTGGTTATAAACTCAAGGAATTTTATAGCTAATTCTTTATGAGGAGCATCTTTCATGATGCCGTATCCACTAACTCCTGCAATACTCCCAATACCTGCGGGACCTTCCGGTGCTGGAGCTACTGAGAAAAGAGTCTCATTCGAACTATAGACCGAGCCAGCTCGGGCACAATGCATCCAGCTTAACCACGATTCTTCCCTCTTCATAGGATCAATACAATTGTCTACATTTAATACAGCGGGGATAAAGTCATCCTTCATTGAAACCAATATTTCCCATGCCTTTATTGCTTCAGGAGTATTGATATCCGGGAAAGTCGCCCCATAAGATAAGGATATTGCTCCAAACTGGTATACAAAGGATTTCATCGGAATACCTGTTACCACAGTTTTCCCTTCACCCTCACCTTTGGCAATAGCATTTGACCATTTTGCAAAATCTTCCCAGGTCAACTTATCCAGGTCAGCACCACTGGGTAAATATTTTAAAGCCTTCTTATTAGCAATAGTAAGATAAACATCAGCGCCTACCGGGACAAAATACTGTTTGCCTTCAAAGTTTGTACCATATTCAAATGCTGGACTAAAATGCCGGTCATCCCATGATTTAACATAGGAAGTTAAATCTTCTACATATTCCTTCTCAATCCACTCCCACATATTGGCAACATAAGCACAAACAATATCTGTGGTGACATGATCGGTCTTCTGTTGAATCTCTGCTCTGTCTAATAGCTTTACATCATCCATGATCTGAAAATTAACTGTGCAATTATTTTCTTTCTCGAAAGGTTTAATTACATTTTCAATGATAAATTCCTGTTCCGCAGGAACACTCCACAACCTTGAAGAAAATACAAGTGTTTCTCCACCAGCAGCCAGAACAAAACCACTTAAAACCATTACCAGCAAAATACTGGCAAATACTACCAAAAAAAATTTAGTCTTCATAAAATTATCCTCCCTTATTTTATTAATTTAATATATTTTTGTCAATGATAACCTTATAACATTGAAGTAGACCTACAAAATGTAATTTTTATCTATTCACCCCCCTTTATAAAATAATTATAACCTTATAATTTGCTCCAGGTCATTATAATGCCATCGTTGACATTTTTTATATTAACATGCTGCTAAATAAATTGCAAATTTTAAATCACTTTTTTCTGCAAAATAAATTTAATAGCAGTTCGCACAACTTAATATTATTTAAATTAATTACTCCCCTGGTATATTCTCATTTTTAAAGCTATCCTCAACTGAACTGCATCATCAAATTTTTTTGGGTCTAAACCGGTTATCTCTTTAACTCTTCTTAATCTATAAAGCAAAGTATTACGATGTACATAGATAACTTGGGCGGTTTTTGAAATACTTAAATTATTATCAAAAAAGGCCTTTAAAGTTTCTAATAATGTTTCGTTTATTTTCTTCTCTTTATTATTTTTTGTAGAATAAATAGTTTTTTTCATGAATTCTTGCTGACTTTCTCCTTTTATCTCTGCTAACAGCTTGCCTACGCCCAGATTGTCTACATGATAAATATCTCCTGCTCCTTCTAATTTAGTACCTACATCCAAAGCTTGTGTAGCTTCTTTAAATGATTTATTTAAACCCTGAATACCTTCATGATATTCTCCGATTCCGATGGTTACTTTAAATTTCATTTTCTGAGAAATGGTATCTTTTATTCTCTTTCCAATTCTAAATAACTTTTTTCTTAGAATTTCATCTGAATCTTTAAGATAAATAGTTTTCAGAACTACAAATCTATCTCCCCCCGTATAAGATACAATTTCCTGGGGGGTATCCACAAATATCCCTTGAATAGTTTTTAATACATCATTTTTTAATCTTTGTAAATGAATTTCTCCTTTTTTCGATCCTTTGAATGCCTGCAAACTCTGCTTAGCGGTCTTTTCAAACTGATAAATATCCATAACTAAGGCTACTCGGGGAATTAGGATATCATACCCCACAATTTGCCCTCGAGTTAAAAATAAATCTGAATCATTTCCAATTCTTCCGGAGATTAGATCGTGAATAAAATTTTCCTGAGCCTGTTTTTCTAATTGTATTTCTTTTAATAAAAATTCCTGCTGTAACATCATCTCAACAGTCATCTTTATCACTTCTCCAAAAGGGCTGACTTCATTTGGCTCACCAGTAATACCCACTACTCCAATAATTTTATTATTATGTTCTATGGGGAGATTAATCCCTGGCTTTGCTCCCACTAAATGATTTATATCCTTGGAATAAATTTCCAGCTTCTTCCCTTCTTTAATTACCTGGGCTGCCCCTTCATGAAATTGATTCAAACGACTTTTGTCGCCTGACCCGATAATTACTCCTTTTTCATCCATAATATTAATGTTTTTTCCTAAAATACTCATGGTCTTATCAACTATATCTTGAGCAAGTTTATGGGTAATTTTCATCAGTTGCCACCCCTCTTTAATAAAATTCGTATCTCGTATCTCGCGAAGATAATAGAAACTGAGAATCAGAATAAATTCCTATTGCGTATATAGTATCGAGTATCGTGTATCGTGTCAAGAAAGAGAAAGAAAAATACCATTCTGCTTTTTATCTAAAAACTAAAAGCCATAAACCAAAAACCTGAATTTAAAACTAACGACTAATTTAAGAGATGAAATATTTTATGGTTATAAAAAGTGAAGATTACTAAGAAGCTTCCATTGAAAAATTAAAGGAATTCGGTTCAGAAATGATATAATAAAAATAAGTTAAAAAAATTAGAATAAAAAAAGAGGATTTTTAAAAATAATGTTGAATATATAAGTATTAAGTATAAATTCTTTTGGTAAATTTCTTCGATTTTATCCGTAAAATTATAAAATAGTAAAAAAGAAAGGATGATAGATATGTATAGAGAAAATTTAAAATTAAGTTTGGTAATCTTTTTAATAATTTTATTAGCCCTTTTTACTACCACTGTCTTCGCCAGCAGTGAAACAGAAAAATTATTGCAAGAAATTATAGAAGGCAAAAACGCGAAACCTGATATCTTCGCTTTCATCAATATGGGAAATTTTTATTGTTCATTAGACCTCTATGAACCTGCGGAAAAAGAATACGAAAAAGCTTTGGGTTTAGATGAAACAAATATATTGGCCAGGATAAATCAGAGTTATGCTTTGTACAAAATGGGAGAAAGAGAGTCAGCTCTTACCAATCTATCT
>JAHIPN010000034.1 GCA_018894595.1 bacterium | reverse complement strand
TTTAATCATTTCTTCTGCATCTTTTACTGTAAGTGCAAGTGGTTTCTCACAAAATATATGCTTCTTAGCCTGAGCGGTTTTTATAACCAATTCTTTATGTAAATGTGTGGGAAGCAAAATACTAATAGCATCAATTTCTTTATTGTTTATTAATTCATTTACATTGGTAAATATTCTTGCTCCGGTTAAATTAGCTATCTCCATTACCTTATCTGGTCGAATATCGTACGCACCTACAACTTTAACATTCTGTAGAGTTCTATAACAGTTAGCGTGAGTTTTTCCCATAAACCCACATCCAATAATACCAATTTTAATCACACTACTTTTCCCTCCAATTACTTAACATTTCTTCATAAAAAAACTATTATCTTATGTTGCTATAAGGTTTATCCCTTCAAAGCTCCTGCAGATAAACCTCTTACAAACTGTTTAGACAAAATTAAATAGAAAACAATTACGGGCAGTGAAGCAATGGCTAATATCGCAAAGACCAGCCCGTATTGGGTCTGATACTGACCATACAATTGTGCTGTTGCCAAAGGAACAGTCCACATATTATTTGATTGAATCAATATCAAAGGGAACCAAAATTCATTCCATATCGGCACAAAATTAAAAATAGCTACTGCAGCTAAGGCTGGACGAAGTAAAGGAATTATTATATTAAAAAATATTCGAGGCTCGCTGCAACCATCTATTCTTGCCGCGTTACTTAACTCCTCCGGGATCTCCCTAATAAAATCAGTAAGAATAAAAATACCTATTGGAATACCCATAGCTGTATACACTATTATTAATGATGCAATATTATCATAAAAGCGTAACTTAACCATGATTTGGAGTATATTAACGGTTCCTAATTTAATAGGAATCATCAAACCAGCAAGAAAATAAATATATAGAAAGTTACGTAAAGAAAATTCATACTTAGCTATTACGTATGATGCAAGAGACGAGATAACTAAAATTAAAAAAATTGACATAACTGCAATTACAATACTATTTTGAAAATAGACAGCATAATCTGATATTTTAAAAAGTTTTACAAGATTACTAAAATCCCAACTTTGAGGTAGGGCATATGGATTCAGAAATATCTCTTTATTTTCTTTAAACGCTGTTTGAATCATTAAAAAAATCGGATAGATCACAATTATAGTATAATTAATTAAAACAATATATAAAAAACCGAGAGTAAATATTTTTTTAGGCCTATACATTTTTTTCTCCATTAATTTAATGTTTAACTATTATAAATAAATTTCTCTTGTTTATTTTTTCTTTCTTATTCCTTTTACCTTAAAGATAAACAAGAAAAACATAACTCCTAAAAATATTATTATAAACATAACTGAGGCAACAGTAGCGCCCATGCCTATACCCCAGCCACCTCTATCTTTAGCAGCAAATGCTGCTCTATAAAACAATGTGCCAAATATATCAGTTGCATATCCAGGCGCACCTGTACTTCCGGCCATAGCATAAATAATATCAAATCCTGTAAAATTACCTACAAAGGTTAGAATTGTAATTATTCCAATAACAGGAGTTATTAAGGGCAGTATAATATGCTTAACAATGGTCCAGATTCCTGCACCATCTATTTCTGCTGCTTCAAATATTTCCTCATCTATCCCATCAATAGCTGCCGTGAAAAATAATATTGGTATTCCTAAATACTGCCAACCGGTTACAAAAGATATCGCTGGTAATGCTGTCGCGGGGTCACCAAGCCAGGGTCTTATCCAGGACTCCAGACCTATTACCACAAGAATTTTATCAAAAAGGCCCCAAATAGGATTTAAAATTAGACAGAATAAAAATCCTGCTACTAATACTGATAATGTAGTGGGTAAGTAAGTAATTCTCCGAAAAAACGTATTGCCCCGAAACTTCCTAGTCACCAAAATTGATATGAACAACCCCCCCAAGTTCTGTATCATGACAACCATTAGAAAAAATTTTACATTATTCCAAAATGCATTAAAAAATCTTTCTTTATAAGGTATTTTTGTAAAAAGCCTTACATAGTTTTCAAACCCACAAAACTGATTTGGGATTAGACCTTCACCCGTAAAAAAACTCATAATCATAGAGTTAAATAAAGGCAATGCCATAAAGCAAGTATATATAATAATCGCTGGTAACAGAAAAATAAGAATATAGTATCTTTTCTTTTTCTTTTTTTTTAAATAAATATCAATCTTAAATCTCCCCTTACTCTTAACACCGTACATTATTAATGGTTACAGTTAACATAACAAGTTAAAATATATGAGCTGCCCCAATAAATATAAACAATTTGTCAAGACAGCCCATATTGACTATAAACAGAAACAGGTAGAATAACAATGCCTTACTTTGTAAAAAGTTTACACCATTCTTCCAGGCCTTCTTGTACATGAGCTGCTGCTTCTTCCGGAGTATACTTATCAGTAAGAAGGCCAAACATAGCCTCCCACATCAAAATATTTCCACTGGGCTCCTGAGCCGATAATTTCTCCCAGGTAGTCCTTACGGTTATATCTGCATTCGCAGCCACGTCAATATTCTCTTTTGCCAAGGGATTATTAAGTGTATAATCTCCTGGGGTATATGAAAAGAAACCTGGTAACTCGTTCATTAATGCTTGAGCGTATTCTGGAGTAGTAACCCATTTCATATATTCTAAAGTTTCCTTAAGATGTTTAGTGGCCTTATTCATTCCTACTGCAGCATCAACATGGAAACAATATTGAATGGTGTCACCTGCATTTTCAATTGGTGGAGGAAACCACCCAATTTCAAAATCTGGTTTCATACTTTCAAAAACACCTATTTCCCATGAACCGCCGTAATATATAGCAGCTTGCCCTGTTGTAAATAACATCTGCATATCAACATAACCAATGCCTGTGGCTCCTTTTGGATAATAAGGTTGGAGCTCTTTCATCTTCTCAAATGCTTTTACAAATGGTTTATCTGTCATTTTCATTTCACCAGCTATAAGTTTTTGTCTATTCTTCTCGCCACCGTAGAAATTAGCACCTAAACCACTATATAGCACTTCATATAATTGCCATTGATCCTTAAGACCTGCAGCTAATACTCTTTCACCTTTACTTTTTAAGGTATCACAAACATCAATAAATTCTTCCCAGGTTGTTGGTTCTTTTAAACCATATTTATCGAATATTTCCTTGTTGTAGAAAATACCATGAGTTACACCAACAGATGGCACCCCATAGAGAATCCCCTCTTCAGTGCTCCAAGCAGCTTTAGCAGCTTCAGGAAAACTCTTCAAAACTGGTATAGCATCATTTAATTCATACAAAAACTCACTATCGTAAAGAATTCTAGCACCATCATAGGAACGTAAATACATAATATCTGGGCCAACCCCTGCTTGAAGAGAGGACGCCAGTTGCCCGTCATATTCTGTATTTTTTATAGGCTTAAAGTCAATAATTATATTTGGGTGCTTTTTCATAAAAAGAGCATTTACTCTATTCATCGCATCAATATCTTCAGTTCTCCAGCTTGAAAAAACAAGGGTTACAGGGTCTTCTGCTGACACACTTAAAGTAAAACTTGCTGCAAGCAATATGCTTAACAGCATTACTGCTAAAAATAATGATAATTTTCTCATTTTTACTCTCCTTTAGATTATTTTGTTTATTTTAATTTTTTGTAAAACATTTTTCGAGATTTATTTAGTATTCAGATCGCTGGAATAATTTAATCATCCCAATCAGATTTCATCTATTTTTATTTTATAAACCTCATCTCCTTCCATGGAAAATTTATCAAGCACTTTTCAAAAAAGCATACTTGTTCTTTTTAATCGTT
>JAHIPN010000329.1 GCA_018894595.1 bacterium | reverse complement strand
TAAAAAGTATCTGATTTAGCTCGCCTTTATATTTTTATAAGGCAAAAATTGCTTTTTGTTTTATAAAAATATAATGCTTTTTTTGCTATACATAACAAAGCTTTATCGGATAAGATAAACCCTCATATATTTCTTTAAGAATGTCCGATAGAGTCTTGTTATGTATGGGTAGACCTTCAAATACACTACGTAGCAAAAAAAGCTCTTGGCGGGCGGTCGTGGTAAAGTAGATTAGTCGGAGTGGTTGAGGTGGGTTAATTAGGGTGGCTGGAGTAGAGTAAAATTAATGGGAATATGTCCGGTTGATAGATTATTAAGGGAAATTAAAATTAATCAAAATAACGATACATTTTAAAATAATAGTATTTAAGATAATTTAATTTGCATTTCCCGTAAAATTTGTTCTTTATCCTCTCTCCTAATTCCGGGAGATATTATTTCAACATATTGTTCACATTTTTCTGCATTTTCGCTATAAATAACTATTTTTATTTTTAAGTAGTTAAGAGGTTGACTTATTACTCCTGTAGAAAAACGTACTATTTTGTCCACATTCATTTCAAAAAATAGTTTATCTTTATTATTTGGATCATTATAGTCACAAATATAAAAAAAATTAAAAAAACGACCAGCTTTCGGAAGTATATCAATTTGTGAGTTATCATTGTATACCCATCCCAATTTAGTAGGGAAATTTTTATTGTCTTCGATAAAATTTCCTTTTTCATTTTTATAACAAAATTCCTCTACTATCACTTCACAATTTTTTGCTTTTGAATTACCTTCATTTTTTACCTCAAAACAAAGTAAATATAGATACGTGTCTTCATCTGGTTCCACAATATAAGGAGATTTTTTAAGAAATATGGTCTTTAGATTCGGAGCCAAGCTTTTTCTTTTCCATAACTCATTTAAATAAGGTGCGGTTAATGCTGTAATTGCTAAACCTAGTGTACAAATAATATATACCCAATCAGAAGAAGAAATCATATTTATCACCTCCATTAAATATTTTATTATATTTTCAAATATTAAAATACAATATTGTAGGAATTTTATCATATATACAAATACGACAAAAAATATTAAAACTCCTTTTTTAAAATATAATTATCTAAGAAATTAAATTACTAATAAGAAAAAAGTCATCTTGAAATAAATAAATACTTACCAAAACCCTTGTCTTAAAAGAACAGGGGGTTTTTTAGATTACCAAAAATTAACCTTCATATTTTGTATATAAGGGGGGATTTTAACCCTTCACGCATAATCATGAGCGACACCTCAAAATTTTTTCATACAGGCGGTTAACGATACAATGATTTTAAAATATATTATTCCCTAAATATTTTTTCAAAGCATACGAAAAATATCTTAAATAAGAAGTATTTTTAAAATTAGTGTCGTAAGTAGGTAAAAGAGAGGAGAGGGTAGGGTTTTATGATCATAAGAAAATATGATTATAAGTAAAATAAAAAAAGTGGTGAAAACCACCATCTCATATAACGGAATCGGGCTATACGAAGTTATAAAACAATTTGGGCGAGCATAGCGAAGCGTTTAGCCGTTGTTATCTGCGCCGCGCACATTATAAAATAGAACTGTCAGACTTTACCGTTTTTTCTTCTTAAACCCCAACATATCATCCATCTCCTTTAGCTTATCTGGGTATTTAATTAGCAGGATAATGTAAAATGGACCAACTGTAATTAAAGGGCCAGCTATCCACACAAAAACGCCATCATATCCTGTAAAAAGTATTAACGCAGCTGTTAATGTAAGTCCCATACCAATTAAGGTAAAAAACAAACCACAAATTAAACTTTTATGGAGAGACCCCAAAAGAAGACCTAAAATAACAGACATAACAGTGAAGACAATAATCATTGTCCAATCCATAAGAGGACCCTCCTTATTAAATGTTCTTTTCCATCTACCAGCAATGAGCGTATAACTTAAAATAATCGAATTACTTCGTTTATGCACGACTCTAGGTGAAGTTTCGAAAATTAATTACTAATTTCCCTTGTGGTATATCTCTATATATTCTTATGCTTATTATAACTAATTTTATTAATTTTACAAATAATAGCTTTATATATGGGTAAGTCCGGGGGTCCTTCTTGTATCGATGAGGGTCTCTTTATAGTTTTATAATATAATGAGCAATTCAAAGGAAATCGAAGAAAAATACACCTTTATATAGATACATCAAAGAGGACGCTTTAATATTGACTTATATATGGATATATGATAATATGTTCATATACTTCTTGGTTTTACTTGATTCAAAATCCATAAAAAAGGAGGTGAAAAATAAATGGCCACAGTAATAGCAGTCCCTCGTGATTCAGCCTTACAATTTAGACTGGTAGTAGGCATCAATCCACTTACCGGAGCACCTATCATCAACAGCAAGTCCTTTGCTAAGATTAAATCTACTGCTCTAGATCAAGATGTCTATGATACAGCTACCGCTTTAGTAGGTCTGCAGAAGTACACTGTAGATGAAATTAGACTTGGAAAAGAATCACAACTTACTGAATAAGTTTTTAGCCAGGCTAAAAACAGTAACCAGTGACGAGTAATGAGTGTTTTAATTCCTGATTACTCATCACTTATTACTCATTACGCTAATTAACCGACAGGTTAATTGCTAAGAAGGAGGTGAAAAAATAAATGCCAACCGAATTAGGAGAAGTAGCCAGTTATAAAAGACTCTATCTGCAATTCAGAGATAGTGCTGCAAAAACTATCAACCTTACTT
>JAHIPN010000328.1 GCA_018894595.1 bacterium | reverse complement strand
TTAAACCCATTATTAATAGCTTTTATCGGAATTATATTAATGGCAACCTATATTATCTTCGGAGGAATATGGGGAAGTAGTTTAGTGGGAATAATAAAAATAGTTTTAATTTATATCTTTTTAGCTATAGCAAGTATATTTTGCTATAAATCATTTGGGAGCATCGGTAATTTAAAAGAAATTTTCCCTTACTATCCCTGGTTCAGTCTTTTCGGCCGAGGGTTCATAGTTGATTCATCTGCTTTATTTTCAACCCTCGTAGGAGTAATTTCCACTCAAACCTGCATCCAGGCTGTCCTGTCAGGAAAAAATATCTCAGTCTCTCGTAAAGGAGTTTTATTAAGCGCTTTTTTAATTCCTCCTACTGGAATTGCCGGAATCTTAATAGGTTTTTACATGAGAGTTAACTATCCTGATATTAATTCAGCCCAAGCACTTCCTCTTTTTATTATTAAGCATTTCAACCCTCTTTTAAGCGGTATGGCTTTAGCAACTTTACTAATTGCGGCAACTGTTACCGGAGCAAGTTTAATATTGGGAATAAGTACTATGTTTACTCGAGATATCTACCCGAAATTTTTCCGCTTTAACGAAAAAAGCGCACTAATACTATCAAGATTAACGATAATAATTATCTTATTTATTGCCCTTTTGTTTGTGAAACAAAATTTATATTCTCTTATTATAAAATGGAATTTCCTTTCAATGGGATTAAGAGGGACTACAATTTTTTTCCCATTTTTGGCTTCAATTTTCTTTAAGGATTATGTTTCTCCCTCAGCTGGTTTTTGGGCTATTACCATAGCCCCGCTATCAATTATAATTTGGAAAATAATATACCCCGAAGGATTAAATCCCGTTTTTATTGGCCTAACCATAAGTTTATTTATTTTAATAGGAATCTCTAAAATTTCTCTTTACAATGAAAGAAGAAAAATCCTTTCAGAGAATAACAAATAAATATTAATTCTGTTTTTTCTAATCTTATATATCAAGGATATTATCTTATAATGGGCCTTTTTCTTTTCAATCTCTTTAATAATTTATCCAGAGGAAGTGTGTTTATGACATCCTTTTCTTCTAACCATCCTCGGCGAGCTACATCTACTCCTAAATTCATAAATTCTAATCCATCAACACTATGGGCATCAGTCTCAATGGCTAATTGCACTCCTTTATCTTTAGCCATCCGGCAATAGACATCATTTAAATCAAGTCTTTCCGGATAGGCATTTATTTCTAAGATAGTCCCTGTCTCTGCAGCTACCTTTATCATCTCATTAATATCTACTTGATATGATTCACGAAATCCAATTAAACGTCCGGTAGGATGGGCAATAATACTTACAAATCTATTTTGCATAGCCCCAACAAGTCTTTCCGTGATAATTTTACTCTCCTGTTTAAAACCAGAATGAATTGCCGCAATCACTACATCTAATTTACTTAACATTTCATCGGAAAAATCCAAACTGCCATTTGATTTTATATCTACTTCGATCCCGGTCAAGACAGTAAAATCATCCAACTCTTGGTTCAATTTTCGAATTTCTTCTATTTGTTCCATAAGTCTTTCCTCGATCAATCCACCGGCAAATTTAAGTGATTGCGAATGGTCAGTAATGGCAATATATTTATAGCCCCTCTTCTTGGCTGCCTCTGCCATCTGTCTAATGGTATGCACCCCATCACTCCACTTAGTATGAAGATGCAGATCACCTTTAATCTGGGAATATTCTATCAGCTGAGGCAATCTATTTTCCTGTGCCGCCTCAATCTCTCCCCTGTCTTCTCTTAGCTCCGGAGGGATAAAGGGTAAATCTAAAATTCGATAAACTTCCTCTTCTTCCTCCCCGGCTATCCTCTGGCCAGTTTCAGAATCAAATACGCCGTATTCATTTATCTTCAAATTTCTCTTTATAGCCAATTCTCTCAATCTAATATTGTGGGCTTTGGAGCCGGTAAAATATTGCAGTGCTGCTCCAAAACTTATCGGCTCCACTACTCTTACATCCACATGAATGTCATCCTTGGTAATAACACTTGATTTAGTAGGTCCTTCAGCTAAAATTTCTTTGACCTGGGGTAAAGAAGTGAATGTTTTCATTATTTTTTCAGGTTTCCGGGAAGTGACCAGGATATCAATATCACCAATAGTCTCTTTTTTTCTTCTTAGACTCCCAGCAAAGCTTATTTTATTAGTCTCTTTTAAATGATTTAAATTTTCTACTATCTCTTTTGCTAAAGGTAAAGCAGTTCCTAAAAGAACCCTTTCTTTCCGTCTTTTGTATAATTCTATCCCTCTTAAAATATTATCTTCAGATTTCTCCCCCATCCCTGGTAAGTCTTTAATCCGATGCTGCCTAACTGCTTTTTCTAATTTCTCTATATTATCTACACCTAATTCTTCGTATAAAAGCTTAGCCGTCTTAGGCCCCACTTCAGAAATATCCAAAAGCTCTATTACCCCGGAAGGTATAGTCTCTTTTAATTTTTCATAATACTCAAGCTTACCGGTTGTCAGAAATTCCTCAATCTTTTTGGCAATACCCTCACCAACTCCCGGGATATTATTCAACCCTCCCTGGCGGTAAATTGTCTCTATATCAATGGGTAAATTCTCTAAAACTAAAGCTATCTTTTCATAAGCTCGAATCTTAAAGGGATTTTCTCCTTTAATCTTTAATATCCTGGCAATCTGCTCAAATATTCGGGATAACTCTAAATTTTTCAATTCCCTCACCCTCCCATTATTATATAATAAAACTCTTATTACCTTTTTTCTTTTCTCTTATATATAACGTCTACAATCGCAAACTATTTTTTTAATCAAAATACTGATTACTATATATATTCTATAAAATTCTTAAAACTCCTCTTTTTTTATAATAGTTTAAATTTAGAATTTTTAGTTATAAAATATATTCCTATATGCCAATATATGCAATAAAAAATTTATAACAGTTTAACATTAATAACCTTCTGTGCAAGATTTGTTAGAAAATAGCAAGCATGAAAGCCTTATAAAACAAGGCTTTCCGCCCATATCGAAAATAAGCCATTTTAAGCTATGTTATGAGCATATTTTAAAAACATGATAAATCACCTTAGGCACCCTCAAGAAACGCAGCTACGGCGATATTTCGTTTAACCCTTATATTGCAAGGCTTTCAAGCTCCTAAAAATAGCGTTTTTAGCCCTTTTTGTCTTATTTTCTTCATATTTTAGAAGTACTAACACTATTCCATATAACAAAAAAACG
>JAHIPN010000327.1 GCA_018894595.1 bacterium | reverse complement strand
TAATGGAGGTATTTAAAAGTGGCAGCGGAAAAGAGAGGAGAGACGAGAAGTTATCAGAAGAGTTTTTCGGAAGTTTTTTCAGCTATTACTAAGGCCTTGGAAGATCTTAAAATTGGAATAGTCAACAAAAATGAAGAAGAAGGAATAATCAATATATCTACGGGGCTTACTATATTTTCTACCGGAGGAGAAGGAGTTATTGAAGTAAAATCTGTTCCTGATACTAATGAAACTACTGTGGCTATTGGTATTAAGCCCAAAATGAAAACAGTTCTTATTGATTGGGGGCAGGCTTCACGAGAAACAAGACAGATATTCAGTAAGATAGAAGAACATTTAGGAATAGTAGTTGCTGAACCTGTACTAGAGAAGGCTGAGCCTTCAACTTCGAATAGTTGTCCTTCCTGTGGTAAACCTGTGGGAGCAGCTGATAAGTTCTGCCAGAATTGCGGAGCAAAATTAAAATAATCAAGAGGAAAAGAGGGGTAAAAAATGTCTTTTTGTCCAAATTGTGGTAAAAAAATTGAAGGTGAGGTAACTTTTTGTCCATCATGTGGTTTTAATTTGAAAGGAGAACAAAAAGGTTCTTCTCCGAATTCTTCTCCTGCAAAAGGTAGAATAGTAAGTGGAAGTGGATTAAATACCAGGACCTATATGATTATTTCAGTAGCTGGCCTGGGGGCATTAGCTATATTATCTCTTATGACGGGAGATAGTATAGGTTTTATAATTTCAGCTGCTTTATGTGCTGTACTATATTTTTTAGGGATGAAAAAGTTTGAAGAAGGAGACAAAGATTCAGCTAAAAAGATTTTTTTAATTGTTGCTGTTTTGACTGGAATATTAGGATTCGCATTTATAGTAATGGGAAATTTTTTTGGTGCTGTTGATATTATAGTTGCTATCCCTATTTTTATGGCCTGGAATGAAATGGAGAAGAGTTAATTTGGGAGATTAAAACTTGAAGGGACGGGTCGGATAAATCTGACCCCTACAAAAAATAATTATATCATCAGTTTGTCAAAGGACTGTCTTTTGACAAACTGATGATAAGTTGTTTATGAATTTTGCTAAGAGTAGCAAGCTCATGGTTATATTTTTTTAAATCAATCATTAAGTTCTGGACTTTATTTGAATCTTTAAGTATTACAGGATTGCATAGCTTAATTTCCATAGCAGCTTTATTTTTTTCTAAAATCTTTATCTTCTCTTCAATCGATTTTAATTTATCCAGAATATCTTTATTTTGTCGGTAGATACGATTCCGTTCTTCTGCTTCTTTCCGTTTTTTCAGCTTATTTAAAGTTTTTACTTTTGACTTCTGCTTCTCCGCTCTTTCAGTAGATAAGTTACTATCATTAATTTCTGCTAATAATTGAGCTCGTTTTTCTATAAAATAGGAATAGTTCCCGGGATAATCATAAATCCGCCCATCCCGAATCTCAATTACCCGGGCTATCAGATTGTCTAAAAAGAAACGGTCATGAGATACAATTAATATAGTCCCCGAATATTTTAATAAAGCTCGCTGAAACAATTCTTTAGTTATTATATCCAGGTGATTGGTCGGCTCATCGAGTATCAGAAAATTAGATTCCTGCATCAGAATCTTTGCCAGAACCAGGCGGGATTTTTCTCCTCCGGAGAGAACACTAATCGGTTTGTATATCGCATCACCGGAAAAGAGAAAAGCTCCTAACAAATTTCTCCTTTCTCCGGTAGTCATAGAACTTGATTCGGCAGATATTTCCTCCCAGACAGAATTATTATAGTTGAGATTTTGAGAGCTCTCCTGAGAAAAGAAAGCCAGATTTACTTTATGTCCTAAATGTACTTTACCGGCAGTCGGACTTTCTCTTTTGCTGATTAATCGGGAAAGGGTAGATTTGCCTGCTCCATTTACTCCTACCAGGGCAATCTTTTCACCACGGTGTAAGGTAAAATTTAAGCCGCTAAATACAGCAATTTCCTCATATTCTTTAGCCAAGTTTTCTGTGCTAACTACTTTATCCCCGCTGCGGGGACATTTGGGAAAATAGATGGCTGCTTTTTTTGGCGCTTTATCAATTTTTACTATTTCCATTTTTTCCAGCATCTTTATTCTGCTTTGCACCTGTGTTGCCTTAGTGTTTTTGTAACGAAATCTTTCGATAAAGGCTTCGGTTTTAGCTATTTTATCCTGCTGGTTTTTAGATTGTTTTTGCAAAAGTTCCTGTCGTTTTACTTTTTCTTTTAGATAGTAGGAAAAGTTTCCCTGGTAGATGGTCAATTTCTGATGAGCTAATTCTGCAATTTGGGTCATAAGTTTATCCATAAAGTAACGATCATGAGAGATGACTATTATGGTCCCGGGAAAATTTAATAGCCAGCCTTCCAGCCACTCCAAGCTTTCTGTATCCAGATGGTTGGTAGGTTCGTCAAGTAAAACTATATCCGGTGAAGAAAGCAGTATGGAAGCCAGGATTATCCGCATCTTCCATCCTCCGGAGAATTCACTACATTGCCTGGTAAAATCTTTTTCCCGGAAGCCTAAACCTTTTAGAACCTTATGAGCTTGGGTAGAAAAAGTATAACCTCCTCGGTGCTCAAAGAGGTTGGTTATTTTTTCATATTTTTTAAGAGCTGCTTGATATTTGTTTGATTCAGCAGAAAGCGAAGTTAGATGTTCTTCACAAGCTTTAAGGGAATGTTCTAATTTAGCAATGCCTGATTTTTCCTTCAGGTAAGAGATAAGGTCGATGTTACTTTTTAGTTCGATTAAATCCTGAGGAAGGTAGCCAATCCGCTGATTTCGTGGTAAAGTAATATTACCTTTATCGGGTTGAACAAGTCCTACAATAGTGCGAAATAGGGTGGTTTTTCCGGTACCGTTATTGCCCACCAGACCGATGCGGCTGCCCCTGGGGATTCTCCAGGCTAAATTCTCAAAGAGAACTTTCTCCTGGAATCCGATGCTGATATTTTCAAGGGAAATCATAAATATTTTCTCCTGTTTATCTTAATTCGTTAGTTGGTTAGCTGGTTAATTGGTTAATTAACAAATCTATTATACACGAAATTTTGAAGATTTGCCGCAGTATAAAATTAATTGTTTTAAAGTTATATAATGTGATTACAACCGAAAAAATAAATAAATTTGTTAATCTAGATTCCCGCTTTCGCGGGAATGACAGAGAGCGGGAGAATGACAAAATAGTAATGTAGGGGCACGATGAATCGTGCCCACAAGAGAGATTAGGTAATAATATGATGAGGGCACAATTCATTGTGCCCCTACAACATAATTATAACCAAAAAGTCATAATTTACTGAAAATATTTTTGGCTTTTTGGGAAATAACCATATTATAATATAATATGAATTAAAAGTTTGTTTTAATTTTTAAAATCGTGTCAAAAGAACCGTCCCCTTGACACGCGGGGAAAGAAGGATGTACTTGTTATGCAAGATAATAACTTATTTGATATTGCCGTAATAGGCGGAGGGGCAGCCGGGATGATGGCAGCTGGTCGGGCAGCAGAATTGGGAGCAAAAGTCGTTTTAATCGAAAAGAACGAGACTCTGGGTAAAAAATTGCTGATTACCGGCAAGGGACGTTGTAATTTTACCCATAACGAGTTTGATATAAGAAAATTCGCTGAAAAGTTCGGCAGGAATGGGCGTTTTCTCTATAGTGCTTTGGCTCTATTTGGAGCGCGTGAGGTGATTGATTTTTTTGAATCCCGAGGAGTAAAAGGGAAGGTAGAACAGGGAGATAGAATCTTTCCGGAGGAGGGTAATGCTCAGGATATAGTAAATGCACTTGTAAAATATTTAGCGGAGGGAAAAGTCAATATTTTGCTAAATGCCGAGGTAACCGGTTTTAAACAGGAGAAGGGAAAAATATCTCAGGTTTTACTTCGAGGCCGCCAGATAACTGCTGATAAATTTATTATCTGTACCGGAGGAAAATCTTACCCTCAGACCGGCTCTACCGGTGACGGCTACCGATGGGCTGAACAATTGGGACACACCGTAATCGCACCTGCCCCTGCTCTTAATCCGGTAAAGACCTCTGAGAAATGGGTGAAAGAACTTCAGGGTCTATCCCTTAAAAATGTTTCTATTCAATTATTTCAAAAAGGCAAGAAGCAGGATGAACGTTTTGGCGAGATGCTCTTTACTCACTTTGGAGTGAGTGGCCCTATCGTTATGGATATGAGTAAAAATATCGGTGAATTATTGAAGAATGGTCCGGTAAAATTGATCTTAGATTTAAAACCAGCTCTGGATTTTAAGAAATTGGATAAACGCATTCAGAGGGATTTTGAAAAATTTAAAGGGAGAATGTTTAAGAATTCATTGAAAGGATTATTGCCTTTGTCGATGATACCGCTAATTATAAAACTTTCTGCTATAGAGCCGAGCAAGCAAGTGGATCACCTGACTCGGGAAGAACGAAATAAATTAGTTCACCTGCTAAAAGAATTAGAGTTGACCCCCACCGGTTTGTTAGGATTTAAGTGGTCGGTGGTAACCAGCGGGGGAATTGCCCTTAAGGAAGTGGAGCCTAATACTATGTGTTCTAAGAAGATTAAAAATCTTTATTTTGCCGGGGAAATTTTAGACCTTGACGGCCCTTCCGGGGGATATAATCTACAGGAATGTTGGAGCACTGGATATCTGGCCGGCGAAAGCGCAGCAAAGTTACGTTAAACTTTGTGTTATAATTAAAGAAATTATTCCTCCAAATTTAGAAGATTAGATAGATATAACGAATTTGACTTAAAGAAAATAGGAAAGGTAAAAACCGGATGAAATTTCTTCACCTAGCCGATATTCATTTAGGGATGGAAAATTATGGACGGATAGACTCTTCCACTGGCTTACATACCAGATTAAAGGATTTTATAAAATGCTTTAGTTTTGCCATTGATATTGCTCTGGAAGAGAAGGTGGATTTGGTAATATTTACCGGTGATGCTTACAAAAATAGCAATCCCAATCCTACCCATCAACGTGAATTCGCCCGGCAGATTTATAGACTAAGTAAAGCCGAAATCCCGGTGATAATGATAAATGGGAATCATGATAACCCGGTATCTTTTGGAAAAGCTACTTCTTTAGATATCTTCGATACTTTAAATGTCTCCGGAGTAAAAGTGGTAACCGAGCCCGAGTTATTTAATATTGAGACTAAAGCAGGGCCGGTTCAGATCTTTGGTCTGCCCTGGCCTACCAAGAATCTCTTTCTAGCCAAAGAAGAATACAAAGATTTTACCAATGAAGAGGTTACTAAAGAAATTCAGAAAAGAGTGAGTGAAAAGATTAAGGAATGTGCCCGGATGATGAAGCCTGGTATTCCCGCGATTTTTGCTGCTCACCTGGCTGCCGCAGAAGCAACTTATTCCGGCTCAGAAAGGTCGGCAATAATAGGGAGAGACCCGGTATTTTCCACTCAAGTATTAGCCCAAAAAAAATTTGATTATGTAGCTTTGGGTCATATCCATAAATTTCAGGATTTAAATCTTAACAATCATCCTCCGGTAGTCTATCCGGGAAGCATCGAAAGAATAAATTTTGGTGAGGAGAAGGATGACAAGGGGGTTTGTTTGGTGAATACTGAAGGTGGTAAAACTTCTTATGAGTTTATTCCTCTCCCTGCACGAAAATTTATTACCATAGATGTGGTAATTAGCGAAGAGCAAGACCTTACTAATATTTTATTACGAGAAATTGAAAAATATGATTTATCCGAGTCAGTGGTGAGGGTGTTTTATACTATGCCTGCAGAGAGAGAAGATTTACTGGATTTTAAAAGGATAAACTCTGCCTTGGAAGGAGCTTTTTTGGTAACAGCTATTGCCAAAAAATCTAAACCGGTAGAGCGGGTTAAGAGGGCAGAAATTTCAGAAGATTTAGGGATGTTGGAGGCTATGGATAAATATATTCAGAATAATTCCGATTTAGTTCCTTTGTCTGAGGAATTGAAAACTTATGCCCAAAAATTGGAACAAGAATTAGAAGAGAATACATAAAAAAGAAAGGATTAAAAATTGATACCGGTAAAATTAGCCCTGAAAAATTTTTTAAGTTATGGGGAAGATGTTCCTCCTCTCGATTTTGAACAATTTCATATTGCCTGTCTTTCGGGGAATAATGGTCAGGGAAAATCTGCCCTTCTGGATGCTTTAACCTGGGCAGTATGGGGAGAAGGAAGAAAAGCCAGCCAGGAGAAAAAGGCTGATAACAGTCTTTTGCGGATAGGCCAGAAAGATATGCAGGTGGAATTTATGTTCGATTTAGAAGGAGACAGATACCGCATTCTTCGAGCTTTTTCTATTGCAGGAAAAAGTTCTCGCTCCAGTTTAGAATTTCAGGTTTTTAATCAAGAGGATAACGATTATATTTCTCTCACCTGTCCTTCCATTCGAAAAACTCAGGAAAGAATTACTAAAACCCTGAGGATAGATTATCAGACCTTTATCAATTCCGCTTTCATCCTTCAAGGACGGATAGATGAATTTAGCCGAAAGAGCGCTCGGGAAAGGAAAGAAATTTTATCCGAGATTTTAGGTCTTTCCCGTTATGATGAACTGGCTAATCTGGCCAAGTCCCATCTTAAAGAGATTAATAATATTATTATGACTAAAGAAAGCAGATTGGAATATATCTATCAGGAAACGGCTAACCTTGATTTCTATAAAGAGAAGATAAAAGAATTGTCCGAAAGTTATAAAGAAATTTCCCGGAAGATAAAGGCAGAAGAAGTAAAAGTGGGTAAATTAAAAGAGGAAATAAATGTCTTAAAACATAAAAGTGAACAATGCGCAGAATTGGAAGGCCGAATAGAACAGCAGAAGCAAGAGATTGTGCGGGGGCAAAAACAGATTGAATCAAGAAAGAAAGAAATTATCGATTGCGAGAAAATAATTTCTCAAAAAGAAAAAGTTTTAAATGATTTTAAAAATTACCAGAAATTTAATGCCGAAAATAATGAATTTAGCCAGAAGCTCCAAAGAATCAGGAAAATAGAAGAAGATAAAATTCTTACCGGGAGGAAGGTAGAAAGTGAGCGGGCAGATTTAGAGGTAGAAATTAGAAATAAGCAAGATAGATACAAAGATTTAAAGATGAAGGCTGAGCAGGAGATAAAAAACAGGACTAAAGTTTTGGAATTAG
Organism: bacterium; assembly: GCA_018894595.1. The sequence goes on along the minus strand of JAHIPN010000327.1, from coordinate 1,853 downwards.
AAAAAAAGATGGAAGAGATAAAGTTACTCGAAGAGCAGAGAGAAGAAATTCGCAAAGAAGGCAGCGAGATTAATATAAAAATAAACAGCATTAAAGATCAAATAGAAAGATTAGAAAAAGACAATAAAGATAATCAAGAAAAACTGCGTCTGTTAAGAGAGAATCCGGAGGGAGAATGCCCTTTATGTGAGACAAAATTAAACGCAGAGAGAAAGAGGAAGATTGAAGACAATTTAAATAAAGAAATAAATTTAAATCTTAAAAAGATAGAGAAATTAAGAAAAGAAACAGAGGAATCGAGTAAACAGAAAGACAGATTAGCGGAAAAATGGAGAGAGATTAACCAAAAATTGAAAGATAAAGATGTCTGGCAGCAGAAGTTAAGCAAGGCACATTTTGAGCGGGAAGAATCTAAACAAGCCGCAAAACTGATGGTTGGCTCGCAGGAAGAGATTAAAAAATTAGAAAAAACTATCCAGAAGAAAGATTACGCCCCGGAAGAACAGAAAAGATTAAAAGAATTTGAAGGACAAATCAAAAAAATTGGTTATGATGAAGAAAGGCATCGCAAGCTTAACCGTAAGATTGAAGAATTAAGCAATGCCCCTCTGGAAAAAGCAAAATTAGAAGAGGCAGAGAAGAAGATTGATTCTTTAAGGGACGGGCTATCCGAATTAAACGAAAATTATCAACAGAAAGAATCAAATTTGAAAGATTTGGAGAAGAAGAAAGAGAAAATAGGAGTAGAATTAAAAGAACTTCCTTCCCTGAAAGAAAAATTAGTTCAAGAGGAACAGGTATTAAATTCTGACCAGACCCTTAAAGATAAAATTTTAGAAGAAAGGGGAGGGTATCAGAGCAAATTCGACCAGTGTCTTAAATTGGGGAAAGAGAAGAAAGAAATAGATAAAGAGTTAGAAAAAAGCAAGAAAGAGCAGAATATTTACGAGAAACTAATTGTGGCTTTTGGAAAAAACGGAATTCAGGCATTGATTATCGAAAATGTCTTACCAGAAATAAAAGAAGAGGCCAATGACCTTTTGGCAAAACTAACTAACAATAGCACTCAAATTTCTATCGAATCTCTCCGAGATTTAAAGAGTGGAGGCATAAAAGAGACTTTAGATATCAAGATAAGTGATGAATTAGGAACTCGTGATTATGAAATGTATAGTGGGGGAGAATCTTTCCGGATAGATTTTTCTTTAAGGATAGCCCTATCAAAGTTACTGACCAGAAGGGCAGGGACTAAATTACGGACTCTGGTCATGGATGAGGGGTTTGGTACCCAGGATGAAGAAGGCATAGATAACCTGGTGCAGGCCATCCAATCTATAAGTGAAGATTTTGATAAAATATTGGTCATCACTCATTTGGAATCATTAAAGGATGCTTTCCCGGTAAGAATTGAAGTAACCAAGCTTTCCGAAATCGGCTCCCGATTTGAGATTGTAAAAAATTAAAAAAATATAATATTTTAAGCAGGAATTTGTTAGGCGATGTTGAATATATTAATATACAGGAAGTTTGAGTTTGCAAAGCCATTGTACTTTGTCAAAGGGCAGTCCCCTGACAAAGTTAAGGGAAGGGAGGTGAAGGAAGAATTTAGTTAATGAGAAATAAGAAAAAAGTTACTATATAAAATTTTTAAGGAGGTTTGTATCTATGAAAAAGTTATTTACCATTTTTCTTTTTGTACTTCTTCTATCTATGACAGTTAATGCAGCTGCTAACATGGAAATTACTTTCTGGACTCACGAAGACCCGAATAGAACGGAAATTGAAGATAGATATATTGCTGAATTTGAGCAGGCTAATCCAGGAGTTACCATTAAGAGAGTTACCAGTGGTTA
>JAHIPN010000326.1 GCA_018894595.1 bacterium | reverse complement strand
TTGGTCAGTTTTTCACTAAAACTATTTAATTCTTTGTTTATAGCCCTAAAACTATATAATGGATCCTCTTTTTTTATTATAGAACCATCGATAATATGTAAGATTATTTTAGTTCTTTCAATGTGTTTTAAAAACTTATCTCCCAAACCAGTACCCTGATGGGCACCTTCGATCAGACCGGGAATATCTGCTGCCATAAAACTTTTTACTTCATCTACACTAACTACTCCTAAATTAGGGATGAGGGTGGTAAAGGGATAATCGGCAATCTTGGGTTTAGCTGCTGAAATCCGAGAAAGCAGAGTGGATTTTCCGGCATTAGGGTAGCCAACCAATCCTACATCGGCAATTATTTTTAGACTTAAATATAACTTCTTTTCTTCTCCCGGTTCTCCTTTTTGAGCAAATCTGGGGCTCCTTCTGACAGAACTTTTAAAGCGAAAATTTCCCTGTCCACCCTGTCCTCCCCGGGCTACGGTAATCCTCTGCCCATTTTCGGTTAAATCACCTAAAATTATGGAGCTGTTTATATCCTCTACCACAGTTCCCAAAGGAACTTTTATGATTAAATCTTCTCCGTTTTTCCCTGTCTTGTTGCTTCCCTGTCCGCTTTCTCCATTTTTTGCCCTTTGATGAGGGTGATTATAAAGGTCTATTAATGTCCTTGCCTTATCATCTGCTTCAATAATTATATCTCCGCCTTTCCCTCCATCTCCCCCGTTAGGACCACCTTTGGGGATAAATTTTTCCCTTCTGAAGCTTACAGCTCCATTTCCCCCTTTTCCTGCTCTCACTTCTATTTTTACTCCATCCACAAACATACTCTTCTCCTGCTAAAATGAAAATTTAGTGCCGGAACCTGGCACTTTTTTTTCATTTTTTATTATTTTACCTAATGATACTAAAAAACCCTGAGTTTTACAAAAAAACTCAGGGTTAGTTTAATAAAATTATTTTCTTATTTTAAGATCTTTCAGTATAAACACAAACTTGCTTTCTGTCTTTTCCCTTTCTTCTAAAAGTTACAAATCCTTCAATCAAAGCAAACAGGGTATCGTCATTCCCTCTTCCCACATTTTCTCCGGGAAGAATTTTAGTTCCTCTTTGTCTTATTAAGATACTACCTGCTGTTACAAATTGACCGCCAAATCGTTTTACTCCTAAGTGTTTGGCATTACTATCTCTACCGTTCTTAATTGATCCCTGACCTTTTTTGTGTGCCATAACTTCTCACCCTCACCCTCTTAAACCTGCTTCTGATTAAATTATATTATAAATATTTAACTATCCTGATACTTTATATTATACCTTCAAATTTGTATTTTTTCAATTAAAATTTCAGTAAAAGGTTGTCTGTGCCCGGTCTTTTTGCGATATCTTTTTTTGGATTTATATTTAAAAACTATAATTTTTTTAGCTTTATCCTGGGTTAGAACTTTTCCAACAACCTTAGCTTTTTCTACCAGTGGTCGGCCAATAATATGTTCTCCATCTTTGTCAATCATTAGTATCTGGTCAAATTCTACTTTCTTCCCCTTTTCCTGCTCTAATTTTTCAACCCTGATAATATCTCCTTCTTTTACTAGATACTGTTTCCCTCCAGTTGCGATAACAGCTTGCATTTTTAGCAATCCCCCTTGCCTTCTAAACTCGCCATGATTAGGTAGTAATCAGATAAACCGACTACTTTTAGACCCAACCTGTGCGGATATGAAACCGACGCTTATAAAATTTAGCATATATTGATATGGTTGTCAAATTTATTCGTATATCGCAGGACAGCGTAGAGCGTATAGAAAAACAGTGATGAGTAATCTGTAACGAGTAACAGGTGCAAGTTTAATAAAAGTAGGTAGGGGCAGACCTTGTATCTGCCCGAAATAAGTAATGTGTTGCAGGTGTTCGATTCATCGAACCCGTTTTGGGTCGGATAAATCCGACCCCTACATTAAAAGCAATATTTTACACGAAAAAGTTTTGAATTATGGTTTTTCGCTTTTTACTTTAACTTTTTAGCTTAATTCGTATAAGCATTTTACTAATTCAAAACTATACGCTAAACGCTACCCGCTATACGCTAATTCTATACTAACGACTAATTAAACATCTGCTTAATTTTCTTTATTTCT
>JAHIPN010000325.1 GCA_018894595.1 bacterium | reverse complement strand
TACCCGAGAAAGTAAATAAAATATATTTCTGTGATTTGGGGGGTGCATCCGTAGGCTGTATCTCTTTTTTAGTTCTGGCTAATTATATAAGTTTGAGCCATTTATTGATTATCCCTCCCCTGCTCTCTTTTCTGGCTTCTTTTTTATTTTCCTTAAAACTTAAAGATAAAAGATCAATAATTTATATTGCGGGAATATTTGTTTTTATCATTTTATTTAGTGGAGCAGAGAGTTTTTATTCTTTCCCGATAAATCCTTATAAAAGTTTATTCAGTTTATTGCGCTACCCTAATTCCCGAATAATTGATAGGCAGGAGAATAGTTTCGCCAGATTAGAGGTGGTAGAAAGTGAGGGGGTAAAATACGCCCCGGGGTTAAGTTTGAACTTCCCGGGAGAGATTCCTGAACAATTAGGTCTGGTCACTGATGGTGATGGATTGAGTGCGATTACCAGATTGGAGGGGGAAAATGATTTAGAAGGATTGAAAAAAATAGAGTTTTCAGATTATATCTCATCTGCCTTAGGATTTCATCTTATCGGTGATAAAAGAAAAGTGTTGATCATTGGACCGGGAGGAGGGTTAGATATCTTGGGAGGAATTTATAACGGAACAGAAGAGATCTGGGGGATTGAGATGAATCCCGATGTTAAAATCTTGCTACAGGATAATTATGCCGATTATTCTGGAAATATTTATAACCGTGAGGAAATTAAAATCTTAACCGGTGAAGGGAGGAGTGTATTAAAAGGATTAGAGCAAAAGTTTGACTTGATTCAAATTTCTTTAATTGGCTCATCTAATACTGCCTCCGGAGGATTTTATAGTATTTCCGAAAATTACCTTTATACAGTGGAGGCGTTTATTGATTTTTGGCAGCATCTCTCTGATGGTGGGAAGTTGGGTATTACTCGCTGGTTAAAATTCCCCCCTCGTGAGATTGTGCGCCTTTGCAGTATCAGCTTGGAGGCACTTAGTCGAATGGGGATAGAAAGACCGGAAAATCATTTGGCCATAATCCGCAGTTGGGGCACTTCTACTCTTATCTTAAGTAAAAAAGAAATAGGAGGGGAAGAAATAAGAATAATTAAAGATTTTTGTGATAAAAGGAATTTTGATGTAGTCTATTTTCCGGGGATTAAGGAGGATGAGGCCAATACAAATCATATCCTGGAGCAAAGTTATTATTATCAGGAGATAGACCAATTGGTAAATAGTTTTAGGGAGAATAAGTTAAAGGATTTTTATGATAGTTATTTCTTTAATGTTTCGGCAGTTACTGATAATCAACCTTATTTTTTCTACACCCTGAAATGGAAAAACATCCCCAAAATAATCAAAAGTACAGCTAATTGGCAGCCCTTGATAGAATGGGGGAATTTAGTTATATTTGCCACTTTTATTCAGGGAATAATATTTAGTATCATTTTTATATTTTTGCCTTTAATTTTAAAGAGACTCCCTATAAGTAAAAGAAAGATAAAAATTCCTTTTTTGCTTTATTTTGCCTCTTTGGGTTTAGGGTATATGCTTTTAGAAATCTCTTTTATCCAGAAATTTATACTATATCTGACCAATCCTGCTTATTCTACTTCTATTATCATCTTCTCCTTTCTGTTCTTTTCTGGTCTGGGGAGCTTTTATTCAAGAAGAATAGAGAAAAATTATGTTAATGCTCTGAAAATTATTATCTTTACCCTGTGTGGCCTCTTAATAATTTACCAATTTATTTTGCCTTATGTCTTTAATACCACTTTGCAGTATAGTTTATTGGTGAGAATATTAATTACTGTGGGATTAATCTTCCCTCTGGGATTTTTAATGGGAATGCCCTTCCCCTTAGGGATAAGGTTGGTCAATTCGATAGAGCAAGGAAAGGGGCTTATCCCTTGGTTATGGGCGACTAACAACTTCTGTTCTATTATCGCCTCTGTCTCCGCAGTGATAATTGCCCTCTTCTTTGGTTTTAAAGTAGTGGCTATATTAGCTGCCCTGGTATATCTTTTTGGATTTCTCAGTATAAATTATTCTAGAAAAACGACATTTTAGATGGATATGACTTTATGAAAATTTTTAAATTCAATACCAGAAAGAATTATATTTCGTTTTTCGCTATTCCGATTATTTTTCTCAGTATTGTTTTGATATTAAACTTTATAAACACATTAGAAGTTTTTGCATCTGACTCGGGCAATAAACAAGATATAGTTTCCGGAGTAGTTCCCCATCATCTATTAGCTAAAGATATAATGGAGGATTTTTTTAGTTATATTTCCTCCCAGGAAAAGCCTAAAACGATAGTTATTTTAAGTCCGGATCATTTTCAAAGTGGAATTCTTATGGAAAGTAATTCATTTATTACTATCGCCGTAGATTCAAATGACAAAGAATTCAATAATTTAAAAGTTGACACCTTATTGTGGGGAAAATTATTTAAAGAAAATAAAATGGCTCTTAATAATTCTGCAGTTATTGCTGAACATGGGGTAACTACTCTTCTTCCTTATATCAAAAAATATTTCCCCGAAACTAATATTTTGCCCATCCTGATACCTGCTGATATTACTAAAGAACAAGTAGAACAATTGGTAAAAACAATTAATGAAAATACCCTTCTCAATACTATTGTTGTTGCCAGTGTAGATTTCTCTCACTATCTTCCTTCCCAGGCAGCTGATTTTCATGATGCAAAAAGTATCCGAGTTTTATTAAATTTTGAGGAAGAAAATTTTAAAAACATAGAAGTTGATTGCTGGCAGGCATTGTATGCAGCCAGACTTTTTGCTAAATTACGGCAGAAGAAAACTCCTCATATTATGGCTCATAACAATTCTGCTGATTTTTTAAATTTAGAATTAGAAGAAACCACTTCTTATTTTAGTGTAGTCTTTGGGGAGAAAAAATCTGAGGAAATATTTTCTGGCTCAACCGTTGAAGCTTTTACCGAGGGAGTAAAAACTATTCTATTGGTAGGAGATATTATGTTAGACCGGGGAGTAGAAGATTTAATCAAGCAAAATAGTATTTATTATCCTTTTCGAAAAATCAGTCACTTTTTAAGAGGAATTGATATTGTTTTTGGAAATTTAGAAGGTCCAATTGTAAAAAATCCTCCAGATTTTTTAGATAATTCTTTAAAATTTGCTTTTAATTCAGATGTAATGAAGGCAATCTCCTGGAGTAATTTCAATCTATTTTCCCTGGCTAATAATCATACTCTGGATATGGGAAAAGAGGGTTTAGAGGAAACGAAGGAATGGTTGAAAAAATACCAGATAAATTTTGTGGGCGACCCTCTTTCTGGTAGTTCGGATAACTTTAATTCTTCTTTTTTTAGGGATAATATAACTTTTTTAGCTTTTAATCAAATTTTTCCTTTTATAGTTAAAGAAGAAGAAATAATTAAAACAATAAAAACAGTCAAATCTTTAAATCCTGATAATTTCTTAATCGTAAGCTTACATTGGGGAGAAGAATATAAATTAATAAATTCTCTTGTCCAACAAAGCTTAGCCCATAAAATAATTGAAGCAGGAACAGATTTAATTATCGGCCATCATCCTCATGTAGTACAAAACATTGAAAAATATCAGGGAAAACTTATCTTTTATTCTTTGGGAAATTTTATCTTTGATCAATACTTCTCTCCAGATACTCAGCAGGGTCTGGCAGTAGGATTAGAAATTTATCCTAAGAATTTAGTTTATCGGCTCTTTCCTCTCCAAATTAACTTAAGTCAGCCTGTTTTAATGCAACAGAATAAAGCAAGAGAATTTTTAATACAATTAGCCAACCGTTCAGATAATAGGTTGGTAGATGAAATTAAGAGTGGTATAATAAAAATTGAAAGGTGGTGGTAATCATGTTAAATTTATTTTATAAATTAAATTTAAAAAATATAAGAAGACAAAACAGTTTCAATTTATTAAAAATCATTTTAGTTTTTTTAATCTCTATTGCCTTCTTCACTTGTGCGGGTAATGCCTTTGGCGAAGTCATCCTAACCAAACAATTAATTAAACCGGATGATATGCTGCTGGAAGAATTAGAGATTACTCCCAGCGTACCTGCCTATCCCTTACCTTTAAGCACTGCAAAAATTGCTAATTATCAGAATTTCTCAGAGAAGATTCATCTTTCTCCTAAAGCTCTTTCTCTCTTAAAAAATAATGGTTTCGTAGTTATCCCTACTCCTCTTGATATTGCTGAAAGAGAAGTTTTTCTTATGTCTTCTCGCCAAAATGCTTACCCCAAAGATGATTTTGTAGCTTATTATAAAGCTATCGGAGAAAAAGATTTACCCATTTTTATTACCACCGATTCTCTTTTGCATTATTATCATATCTTCTTTGATACTACCTTAATGAAATTAGAAAGAGACCTTTTTTACAAAGATATATGGGCAGTAAGTAAAAATTTATTAGAAGAATCTCTGAAAGAATATTACGAAACTGGTGGAGATTTAAAAGAAGCTGCCAAAAGAAATGTAGCTTATCTCTCTGTGGCTTTAGAACTTTTAAAACCAAAGATAAATCAGATAATGAGTGATGAAACTTTGAGAGAAGAATATTGCAATCCGGAAATGGATCCGGAAGTTTGTAAAATGTTCATAGAGGGAGTAAAACAATCTTATGGAGACAAGGCCAGCTTTAAATATTTTAGTGAAACAGAATTTAATCAATATAGTTTCGAAGTCCCCGATTTAGTAAAAGACCTGGTACAAAAAGAAATAGAACTAATTGAAGAACATAAAGGCTGGGAATATTCCCCATTATTTATTTATCAGGAAGATTATTCCCAATATGTCCCTCGGGGGCATTACACTAAATCAGAAAAACTTAAAAATTACTTTAAAGCTTTAATGTGGTATGGAAGGATGACTGCTTTAATTGAAGGGTCTCCCCTTTTATCCCCTGGAGAATCTATCTGCACCGGTAATATAGGAGGAATTGTTTCTGAATATGATGCCCGAATTCAGACCCTGCAGGCTTTTTTGTTGGCTAACCAATTTTCTCAGAGTCAAGACCACCTTCAAGAAAGATGGAATAGGATATATGCAATTACTTCTTTTCTGGTGGGATTTTCCGATGATTTAGGTCCAAACGAATATAGTGAGGTGTTAAAAAAATTATTTAAAGATGAAATAAATCCTCAAGAAATAGAGGAAAATTATTTAGAACTTAAAGAAACTATCTTAGATTTTCCTTATAATCCTAAAATTTACAGTGGATTAGGTGCCTGTGAATTGCTAATGCCCTGCCCTCCTCTTTCTGAGAAAGAAATCCAGGCTTTAAAATCACAGGCAAAAGAACTTCTGGAAAAAACCAAAGGATTTAGACTGATGGGTCAGAGATTCACTTTAGACTCCTGGCTTTTTTCCGAAATTGTTTCTCCTTATAGTGGGGAATATATAGGGTCGAAACCTCCTTTACCTACTGGAAAAAAGCCCTTTACTTTTACCTGGGATGATATTTATGCCGAATATAGAAAAGACCGCCCTTTCACCTGGGTTAAGACTGAGGTAAAAGCCTGTCCTCCGCCAGCTGCCAGAGAGGTTAGAGGTTTCCCGCGAGGATTAGATTTAATGGCTTTATTAGGTTCTGAAAGGGCTAAAGAAATTTTAAAAAGCTCAGGAGATACTGAGTATACAGATTATGAGAAGAAGTTTTTTGAATTGAAAAAAGAAGTAGATTCTTTTTCCAAAAGAGACTGGTCTAAAAATCTTTATTTGAATTGGCTTTATGTTTTAAAATCTTTATGGAATGAATTTGGCTATGGTTATCCTACTTTTATGCAAACCAAAGCCTGGCAAGATAAAGAATTAAATACAGCCCTGGCTTCCTGGACTGAATTAAGACATGATACCCTTTTATATGTCAAACAGAGTTATACTATGGCCGAAATGGGTGGAATGTTTCAGCCCCCGGTAGTTGGTTATGTAGAGCCGGTACCCGAATTTTATGCCCGACTTTTGAATCTAACCAAGATGACTAACCAGGGATTTAAGAGCTTAATTCCTCAACAAGAATTAGAAAAATTAATGATAGAGGCAGGTCTTAATAGATTTACAGAAATATTAAGTAAATTACTGGATATCTCTAAAAAAGAGTTGGAAAACATTCCATTAAATGATAATGAGTACAGTTTTATCGAAAACTTCGGCAGTATCTCTGAAGGTTTAATCAGCACTGTTTCGGGCGGAGAAGTCGACCCGGAGGTATTTAAAACAGTTTTAGTGGCTGACGTGCACACAGATGGTAATACTGAAAAAGTTTTAGAAGAGGGAGTGGGTTATATTAAAACTGCAGTGATAGCTTATAAGCTTCCTGAAGGGCACATATTATTAGGAGTAGGGCCAACCTTTAGTTACTATGAATTCAAACAACCGATGGAAAATAGATTAACTGATGAAGAGTGGAGAAAAATATTAGATTCCAATCCCCCACCCGAACCAGAATGGATAAAGACCTTTTCAGAATAATTGATACAGGGGACGGTTCTCTGTTCCTAAATTCTCAAATAAAATTAAATAAAAAAGGAACAGAGAACCGTCCCCTGTTCCTAAAAAAATTTATCTGCTATGTCCAATCATGGGAACAAATCTTACCCCGATAATCCCTTTAGATTTAATCTGCCCTCCTGTCTTTTCTATCTTCATTAAAGTTTGTACCATCCATATTCCGCCAACGGGAATCACTATTCTCCCCCCATCATCTTTAATCTGCTGAAGAAGGGGCGGGGGAACATGGTCAGGGGCACAGGTTACAATGATGGCATCATAAGGGGCATATTCTTCCCAACCGTAATAACCATCACCAACCTTAGATTTGATATTTCGGTAACCTAAATCGGTTAGTAATTTTTCTGATTTTTTAGAAAGACTTTCATATATCTCTACTGTATAAACTTCTTCTACAATTTCAGCTAAAACTGCTGCCTGATATCCAGAGCCAGTTCCTATCTCTAAGACTTTTTCATTTCCCTTTAATTCTAAAAGTTGAGTCATTAAGGCTACGATATAAGGCTGGGAAATAGTTTGACCTTCACCGATAGCAAGGGGGTAATCATTATAAGCTGATTCTCTAATATGTTCATCGACAAATTTATGGCGGGGGACAGTGAGCATGGCTTGTAAGACTTCTGGATCGATGATGTCCCGGCTTTGCAATTGATTTAATACCATGCTCTGTCTTTTTTCTATATAATCATCTGTTTCTTCAATTTTATCATGTTCATATATGACTATTAATAAAAAAATTATAAATATAAATATTAGTATTATAAAAATAAGAGGCTTTCTCATTATAAAACACCCTCTTTATTTATTCTTATGAACTATTAAATTATAATTTTTTGTTTCTTAATACCTTTAGTATCCCAAAAGTGTGTAGCATAAAACTGTATTTTTTCAATTTTATTATATCAATATTACAAAATATAGTAAAGAATATACAGAATATGAATCAGGTAACGGTTCTTTGATTCAATAGGCATACAAAAAGTTAAAAATTCTAAACTTAATTTAGTTCACTTTTAAAATATAATTATCAAAATTCTTTATTCATAATTATTCTTCTTGTTTTTCTAATTCAATTTTCTTCTTAAACTCCTGAGCATAATTAATTCTCTTACCGATAGAAGGATGATGGTAAAAAAGAAATTCAATTAGAGGATGGGGATAGGCATCAGCTAAATCTCGGTTTGTAAATTTTGCCATTGATGTTATAAAGGCATCTGCCTTTTTTGTTATTTTTAAGGCAAAATAATCAGCCGCTTTTTCTCTCTTTCTGGAATAAAAATTAAAAGGCAGGCCAAATAAAAAAAGGAGAATGCTCATAGATAGGGCTAAAATGGGGAAATTAGAAATATCACTTATCCCGTATCTGAAATAAAGGCTTACTTTTTCTAAAATAATACTCACAAAATAGAACCCCCCTAAACACATCAAGCCGGACCAGAGTATGAGTTTCAGAATATCTCTATGGATATGATGACCTAATTCATGGGCAAACACCACTTCTGCTTCATCGACCGTAAAATTTTCTAAAAGATTATCGGCTATCACAATTCTCCGGGTATTCCCCAAACCAGTAAGATAGGCATTGGCTTTGGTAGTCTTTGAACTAAAATTTATTTCATAAACCCCCTTAACTTTGGTATTTACCTTTTTGCACATCCTACGTAACCTTTGGGCAAGTTCATTATCTTCCTCAATCTTTTTTAGTTTAAAAAATAGAGGAGTCAATAATATGGGAGAAAGATGACCTAAAATAATAATTAACATAATTGCAAAAACTGAAACTATCAGATACCAAATAGTAGGGAAGGTTCTTATCGACCAATAAATTCCTTCTACTATAGGTATAGCAAATCCTATGCTTAAGATAT
>JAHIPN010000324.1 GCA_018894595.1 bacterium | reverse complement strand
TTAAAACACTAATTAATCCATCTTCATCTCTATTTTCCGTAAGATAAACAATTCCTTTTTTCAAAGAATCCCAACTTCGTGAAAATCTATACTTTTCTACATTTTCTAAAATTATCCATCCGTTTTCTGCAGGTTCAATGCCGCTAATAGCTCTTAAAATTTCAGTCCTTCCGCTACCAACTAGACCCGCTAATCCTAAAATTTCATTTTTTTTCAAATTAAAGTTAATATTTTCAAAAAACCCCTTTCTAGAAAGACCTTCAATGGATAATATTGTTTCTCTGCTTTTAGTTTGTAGTTTTTCATTTAAATTTTCTTTAATATAGGAAAATGATCCTTCTCTAGTAATTTTTTTACTTCCATTTGTTCTTCCGCCAACAATCATAAAACATAACTTTTCTTTGTTTAAATCACTTTTTTCAATAGTTTCAACTACCATGGCATCTCGAATAACAGTTACACGATCACATATTTTGAAAACTTCATCTATTCTATGGGAAATAAAAATAATTAACTTCCCCTCTTCTTTCTGATTTTTTATTACATTAAAGCAAAAATCCTGCTCTTTTTTTGAAAAGGAACTTGATACTTCATCTAATATTACAATATCCTTTTTCTCAAAATAAAAAGCTTTTATAATAAGAAAAATTTGCTGCTCACTTAAACTTAAATCTCCCATCTTCCGGTTTAAATCAATATTTAAACCAATATTGCTAAAAATATTTTTTGCTTCAGCAAACATTTCTTTCCATTTAAGAATTTTTATTTTTGTTTTTTTATATTGTGGTAAAAATAGATTTTGAACAACAGTAAAATCCATAATTACCTCTGGCTTTTGAGTTACGATAGTAATACCTTCACTTTTCGCTACTTCAGGTGTTAAGGATCTAAATTCTTTACCATTTATAATAATTTTCCCAATAGAAGGCGAAATAATTCCAGATAGGATGTTCACAAGAGTACTTTTCCCAGCACCATTTTTACCGATAATACCATGTACTTCACTACGTCTAAATTTAATGTTCGCATCTTTTAAAGCAATTGTACCGGGATAAATTTTTGAAAGAGATTGAATTTCTAAAATTATATTATTGTTCTTTAACTCTCCAATTTGAGCCATTTTCATTCCTTTCTAAAAAATTAAAATTAATACAATTTATGATTTTTATAATTGAAAGTTTTTTATTAACCCCGAAGGGCAGAATACCACTGGAATGCCCGTGGATGAATGTAAAAATCATCTGAAAAGTGATGAGCGAAGTTCGAAAGGTGGGAAAGATGCCACTGAGTGTCCGTGGGGTTTCCACTAACCTTATAATATTTTCGTCAATTAAATTAATTGAACTTGATTATATTACATTATAACTCCACCACAAACGTTTATACTCTGTCCAGTCATATAATCGGAGTCTGAGGAGCCTAAAAAAACTGCTACTTTAGCAATATCTTCAGGTTGACCCATCCTTTTAAAAAGAACTTTGTTTACATAAAAATTTCGAACTTCTTCAAAGGTTTTGTTTTCTGTTTTTGCCTGTTGTATTTCAAGATTTCTTTCCATCTCGGTATCAACATAACCAGGACAGATTGCGTTAACATTAATACCATAAGGTGCCATTTCAAAAGCTAAACAACGAGTAAACCCAAGTACTGCATGTTTAGAAGATGTATAAGCCGCAGTATAAGGTTCTCCAATCTTCGCCATAATAGAAGCAATATTAATAATTTTTCCTTTGGTACCTAATTCAATCATTTCTTTGGCCACTACTTTAGAACAATTAAAAACTCCTTTAACATTTACATCAAAAATAAGATCCCATTCTTTCTCTAAAATATCTATGACTGAATTTCCTATGCAAATTCCTGCATTATTTATTAAGATATCAATCTTATCAAATTCATTAATTACTAATTTAACTATTCTCTTTATATCTTCTATATTTCTAACATCCATTTTTTGGGAAATTATTTTACTTTGGCATATATTGGAAATTTCATCCCTTGTATTATCTAATATAGGAAGAATATCTGTTAAGATTATAGAAGCTCCTTCTTTTGCGTATGCTTTTGCAATACCCTTGCCTATTCCTCTAGCAGCTCCAGTAATTAAAGCAACTTTGTTCTTTAGTTTCATAAAAAACACCTCCTTTTATAAAATAATTTGATAAACAGTTTTTTTAAAGGAAAATAAGATAAAATTCATTTCCTTTAAAAAATTCCCTTCTGTATGTTGATTCTATAAGCAGCTATTTTTAAAAACATTATTTCTATTTTTTCTATGGAGCCCCATAAAATTTACAGGGCTCCATAATTTTAAATTTCTATTTAAGTTTAAGGGTGAATAAGATTTATTTGAAAAGCATATTTTCCCATAATCGAGGATCATCCGGTGAAACATCTTGAGGTACCATAGGTGTTGACAATTTTATAAAAGCACCTTCAGCAAGAGGATTTTTTACTACTTCAGCAGGAGACCAAAGTGTGCCTTCTTCGATTATTACATCTCCAATTTTTGGGACAGGTTCTCCTTTAATCATTTTATAAAGCAATTCTACAGCCATTTCACCTGCTGTGTAAATTTGCTGTTCACCAATTGCAGTAAATTCACCTTTTTTAATAAGATCAACTCCTTCAGGACCAAGACAAAATCCAGCACTAACAATTTTCTTTGGTTCCATTCCAGCTTGTTTCACTGCATTTATTGCACCAGTTCCCATAACATCTGGGGTATGAACATAAATACCTATTACCTCATCACCAAAACGTGTTAAATAATCAGCTACTAATTTAAAGGACTCATCATTGCTCCAATTAGCGGTACCTTGAACAATTCTAAATTCTTTATAGTTATCTATAACCGAATGAAAACCTGCAGTGCACTCTCCAGCAAATGATGAAGTTAAATCACCCAATACTTCAATGATGATACCCGTAGGAACTTTTCCTTCATTTCTATCCTTTAATTCTTGCACCATATACTCGGTTGCTTTTTTAGAGGCATCCTTGATATCATTACTAATAAAATAATCTATCTTACCACCCTCTGGTGAATTATCAAGTGCTACGATTGGAATATTTGCTTCATTCATTTTTTTAATACCTGCTACTATTGCCCTGGTATCAATAACACCACCGCAAATAAAACCATCAATTCCCATTGTTATAAAATTATCCATAATATCTAAATGGCGTAAGCTGTCATTGTCTGAAGAAAGAACTATTAATTCAACGCCAAGCTCTTTAGCCTTATTCTGAGCAGCCAAAACCATTGCTTGTGAAAATGGAGCAGTTAATTCACGGGTGGCAAAACCAATAGTAATTTTCTCTTGACCTCCAGCAAATACACCTATAGTCATTACTAAAAACATAATAAGTAAACAAGTCAATAAAAAAAACCTTTTCATTTTGAACCTCCTATTTTTTTAAAAAATTTTTATTACATTGTACTTAGTACTTATACCATTAAGTAGTTTTGAAAATGTTTAACTTTTACAATTTAAATCACCCCCTTCTTTATAAATACTGATATTCATTTTTAATTCAGAGCAAACAAATACTCCGTATGGTAAATCATAATTCAACTTATTAATATTTACTATGCTTAAATTGTTACTACTCATTTTTCCTTATAGAAATTCTCTTCTTTGTATCCTAATATTTTAGATACTTCTTTAGCTGCCTGGGTAACAATTAAAATAAACTTTTCTATATTATCACCAAAAGAAATCCTGCTAAGCAATCCTGTAATTGTAATACTAGCAATTACTTCTCCATTAATGTTTTTTATTGGTGCTGCAATTGCTCTTACTCCCCTCTCAAGTTCCTCATCGCAAATAGCAAAATTCTTTTGTCTGATTTCTAATAAATGTTTTTCCAATTTTTTAGAATCTATAATTGTTTTTGGTGTATATTTATTAAGTGGTCCCTCATTAATAATTCTTTTAATTATTTCGGGACTTTGGTAAGCTAAAAGTACTTTTGCTGACGCAGTACAATGAAAAGGCATTTCTCTCCCAATATCTACAAATAATTGTGTATTTGTATTTTTAGATGGAATAATTGAATCTATACAGACACTATGTCCATTATGCCATACAGTTAAAAAAGTGGTGAGTTTGGTTTTATTGCAAAGTTTTTCTAAAATTGGTTTGGCTATTTGCCTTAAATCAAATGTATTATAAAATGAATTTGAATATTCAAGTATACCCAATCCTAATCTATATTTAGAAGTTTCTTTTTCTTGATCAACTAGAGAATAGCTTAACAAACTATTTAATATCCTATGCACTGTACTCTTTGGAAAAGATAATTCCAAACTTAATTCATTTATTCCTACGCTTCTTTTGACATTACTAAGGTATTGTAAAATTTGTATTGCCTTTTCTATTGATTTCATTTATTTTATATTTCCTATTTTGGAATGGTGTTCCATTTCTTAATCAATATATACGACGTTAAATTAAAAAATCCTTCTTTTTTTGAAAAATATTTTAAAATTTTTTAAAAATTTTACACTATGAAGATAGAAATGAAGAGAAGCGGTTAATTGTCACAAAATAAAAGGGGTCGGAAAAATTTTACCTCTTTTATTTAAATTTATTTTCTAGTAGTTTTTTAAGCACCTAAATCTATTATTTATTAATTTATTCTATTTGTTTATAAATTGAAAAGAAAAAATTATATCCTCTCCAAATTTTATTCTTGCTACTTTTGTATTCCGATTTATGTTCTTAAATCTTAAGAATAAATTGATATATGTAATCCTGAAAAAATATCTTTAAGGAAGGATTTATAAAATTGAGTTAAAATTTTAAAAGATTTCAAAATCATAAATATCAATTATAGTTACCTTAAGAGCAACTCCCAAATGAATTATTTAAA
Source organism: bacterium (assembly GCA_018894595.1). Next base: position 770 of record JAHIPN010000324.1, on the reverse strand, counting down.
AAACACATAGTCTCCTTAAAAGCATTTCTGATAATTTATCCTGAGATAACTTTTAAGAAAAACCTAAAATTATTTATAAATATCTTATTACATTTTTATATACAATAGGAAATTTAATTTTTTAATAGAAAAATCAGACAAACAATTCTGATACTTAAGTATGAGAGCTACTATAGTTTTTAAAAAACAGAACACTCCGTGGCTTTAATTTAAATAGTTAATCATAAACTCTCCTATTAAATTGTTTTAACAAATAAATTTTACACCTTTATAACTAACACTTATAAATATCCACTATGGGCGTGCCCATGATATTCCACTCTTCGGATTAACAAATTTTTAATTAATATAAAAATAAATTAGAAAAATATTTTGTTAGGCTCTTTTTGGGTAATATTTCTCATTTTCTATGTAAATAATTATAAAATCTTAAAACCCATTAGCTTTCTCTCGTAAAACTTAATTTTCCATTTTATAAAATCATTCGTGCATCTATAACCTGTAATCCTTTTTCGAATATAAACACAGGATTTAAGTCTATTTCACTGATTTCAGGATTCTCCAGGGCAAGTTGTGAAATTTTTAGTAATAGATTTTTTATCGCCTTAATATCTTTGGGACCTTCGCCTCTTGCCCCTTTTAATATTTTAAAACCCTTAATCTCATTAATCATCTCCTCGGCATCCCTTTCTTCTATGGGCAGGATGCGGAAGGAAATATCTTTCAATACCTCTACAAATATTCCCCCCAAGCCGAACATAATTACCAGA
>JAHIPN010000323.1 GCA_018894595.1 bacterium | reverse complement strand
TACCACATTCCCCTTTTTCACAGCCGCATTTAACCTCGGTAAAACCATTTCGGCGTAAAAATTTTAATAGAGATTCTTCAGCCTTCGCGGCCCCAATTATTTTTTCATCATTTACGGTTAGTTCTACTCTATATTCTTCCATCTAAAGCCCCCTTTTTGATGAGTAATATGTAATTAGCATATTAACTAAATGGTCAATTTTTTTCTCGTATTAATCGGTCGATTGGTGAATTGGTGAATTGGTCAATTTGTTAAAAGCACGTTTGAACAGGATTCCGGCAATATACCGGCGATATTCTCCGGATGCCCGGATATCATTAATAGGATTAACTTCTTCACTTACTTTATTTACCGCTTCCTCAATTAATCCATTCTTTATTTCTTTATTTCTCAAAAATTCTTCTACCCCAGTTAATCTAATCGGCATAGGAGCTACAGAGCCCATAGCAATGCGAATCTGAATAATCTTGTTTTGTTTAATTTCTAAGTTCAAGGCTAAACTGGCAATGGCAATTGCCATGGCCTTTCTTTGTCCCAGTTTAATAAAATACCCATTTTTGTTTATATCGCTTTGCTTAAATTCAATTCCCACGATCATCTCATCATCCTGCAAAACTGTCTTGCCCGGCCCAAGGAAAAACTCTTTTAGTTTAACTTCTCTCTTCTGCCTGATACTCTCTATTTTAATAATCGCACCGAGGGTAAGCAAGGGCACTGCCATATCTGCTGCCGGTGAAGCAGTAGCTAAATTTCCCCCGATAGTGGCATTATTTCTTACCAGAGGGTCTGCAAAATGTTCGGCCGCTTGGGTTAATACATTATATTCTTTAAATATAATCTCTGAATAAAGCAATTCATTAATGGTGGTAATGGGACCTAAAAAAATTTTATCTTCTTTTCTGTAAATACCCTTTAATTGTTCGATATTAATAATATCTATTAAAAGCTTGGGATTTATTTTTTTATTCTTTATATTAGGTAGAACATTGGAACAACCTGCAACTATACAAGCATCGGACTTTTTTTCTTGTAAAATCTCTAAGGCTTCTTCTTTTGTCTTGGGAGAAATATATTTAAATTGGCTCACTTTTCTTCCTCCTAATTATTATGGTTGATTATTTATTTGGTTAGTGGTTAATTAGTTTTTTCTCCGTGTGCACATTCTTTAATCGCTTTTACTATTTGAATATATCCGGTACAACGACAGATATTGCCTCTTATATAATCTCTAATCTCATCTTCTGTGGGATTAGGATTTTCTTTTAATAATGCCGTGGCAGTCAGTATCATACCCGGAGTGCAAAATCCGCACTGTACTGCCGCATTTTTTAAAAAGGCTATTTGCATGGGGTGCAGTTCATTTCCCTTTGCCAGCCCTTCGATGGTGGTAATTTCTTTGCCATCGACAGCTGCCGCTAAGGTAAGGCAAGATAAAACCGGTTCGCCATTTAATAAAACGGTGCAAGCACTGCATTCACCGATACCACAGCCGTATTTACTTCCGGTTAGATACAAATCGTTTCTTATAATATTAATTAAAAGGTCATTTGGCTTTACAGACAAACTTCTTTTCTTGCCATTAACGGCAAATTCTACCTCAACTTTTTTCATTCTACAATTCACCTCCAGCTCTTTCCCAGGCAATCCTGACTATATCCTCCACCATGACCCGAGCTATTTCAGTTCTATATTCAACAGATGAACGGATATCATCAATTGGCTTAATCTCTTCCGATGCCCTCTTAGCTATTTTATCTATTAAGGAAGTGCTTACTGTTTGTCCTTTTAAAAGACCTTCAGCCTCTTTTACCCGAATTGCTTTTACCGCAACCGAACCAAGTACTATCTTACAATCTTTGCAGATATTGCCTTCTCTTTCAAGGCAAACAGCCAGATTAATCTTGGCAATATCAGCCTTAACTCTACCCTTCTTAGAGAAGGCACTTCCTGAATTTTTATTCATTTCCGGTATATTTACCTGGGTGATCAGTTCATCAGCTTCTATCACTGTTTTACCCACTCCGGTGACAAAATCCTCTACCAAAACTGTACGCTCTCCCCTTTTGCTAACCAATTTTACTTCTGCGCCATAGGCAATTAAAGGAGGAACAGTATCAGCAGCGGGTGAAGCATTGCCAATATTCCCCGCTATTGTCCCCATATTTCTTACGGCAATTACCGCCATCGATTTGATTCCTTCGTATAAGGCAGGATATCTTTCCTTCACTTTTCCTATTCTCTCAATATGGGATAAAGGAACAGCTGCCCCTATCTTTAATCCATCAGCTGTATCAATAAAATTAAGTTCGGGGATATTTTTTATGTTTATCAGATAATCAGTTTTTAAATCGATGGTCTTCATTTTAACCAATAGGTCAGTTCCTCCGGCTAATATTCTAGCACTTTTATCTTTATAATTATCCAATAAAATTAAAGTCTCATCTAAAGTTTTGGGGGCTAAATATTCAAATTCCTGGGCTAAAATTTTGGTATTGGTCTGCACTTCTATCCCCTCCTTTCTTCAATTTTTGCTTCTCTTT
>JAHIPN010000322.1 GCA_018894595.1 bacterium | reverse complement strand
TCCCGTGAGCCCAGAGTCGGATGGTTGCCTGTTCTTGAGGATCTAAAATAATACGTTCTGATATGTTCATTTGAAATAAGCATAACATCTATCCTTTTAAATGTCAAGTTATTTATGACGCACTACACTAGCATTATGTAAGTATTCCAAATTTCCTCATCACTCAGATCAATCCGGTCGGTCCTTAGTACATAGCTTCCTTCAGAGATTATCTCTTGTTCGTATTTTTTCTTCTTTTCCCAATTAAGGGCTATCACTTTCAATCTCGGGTCTTTTGAGCCCCTTGGTGCCGTGCATATAATCTCTTAGGATAGTTTTAGCATTTTTTTATACTGCTCTGCCTGTGCGTGTTCGCACGCAGACAGGTAAATAATATTAAAAACTTAAAAAGAACAATGATCAGGAAGAGAAAGTAGTCATGCGGTGATTAGAAATAGAGGTTTAGCCCTACGATAAAAAGTATCTAATTTAGCCCGCCTTTATATTTTTAACCAGGCTAAAAAAGCTTTTAGTTGGTTAAAAATATAATGCTTTTTTTGCTATACATAACAAAGCTTTATCGGATAAGATAAACCCTCATATATTTCTTTTTAGAATGTCCGATAGAGTCTTGTTATGTATGGGCGAACCTTCAAATACACTCCTTAGCAAAAAAAGCTTTTGGCGGGCGGTCGTGGTAGAAGTAGATTAGCCGGAGTGGTTGAGGTGGGTTAATTAGGGTGGCTAGAGTAGAGTAAAAGCAAAGTTAGGCGAAGTGAAACGAATCCGTAAATGCTTTGTTGGGCGATGTTAGCCATTAAAATAAGACATACTTATTCCCAAGGTAGCTTTGGTGATTCCATCCCACAGCACTTGTATATTCTTTTAAACACTTTAAAATTCCACTTCACATCATACAAAGGAATTTCATACCTTCCAATAAATAGTATTTCTAAAAGCCATGTTGTTGAAAGAGTTAAAACAAGAGTCATGTGTTTTTTCTCGGCATTTTCACAACCTTGAAATATTTGTTCGGTTTCTCCTGGCGTATTTCCAAGAGCCATAGTTGTCATTACCGAATAAGGGCTACTGTGGGAAAAGTCTGAGAATAAAGAGTATATAATATTATATTGAGGAATCCTCATGGGGCTGGCTGAATCATTGGCCAACATGTATACATTCTTTCCGCACCATGACGTTACCCACCCTGACTTCGTGCGTTTGCTGAGAAACTCAGTAAAAATGGATTTTGTCATTTTCTCCAGCTTTGTATGATTTGAAACTTGCTCTTTAGAACGATGACCTTTCTGAGCCTCATAATCTATTAAATTGATTTGATGCAAACATTTCCGTAACTCTTGGAAACGAAGATATATTTTTGCCTTATCTTCTGCGCTTTCTTTATCCCTTACAATTTCCTCCAAGTTCAATAACAGCTCAAACATAGATCGAGAAAGAACCGTAGCGTCTTCCCAATGGTCTGTTTCAAGAAGAAGATTAATTGACTTATAAAGATTAAAGGCACGAATAACCGATGCAAATTTGATAATTCCAAGTTTTGTTTGAGGCGTAGGAATATCGGTCCTATCAATCCACTCATAAAGCTGGTTTATAATCATCTCAGAGATTTGAAAATACTCCGGATATCTTTCCTTTGCATTTTTTATGAAAATAGGTTTTCTCAAATATTTGATCCTTCCAAAGGGTAGTAATTTCGCCTAACGTTCTGCAGATAAAAGAAGTTGCCGGAGGCAATTTGGGCAAAATGTAATTTTGCCTTTTTATCCTCTGTTATATGAAGTGCCGTCTACTGTTTTTTATTCTTGCCCATATCCAACAATATAACCCCTTAACGATAAAGCTCGGTGATGGCGTTTTACGTCGTCCGCTGGAGTGCGAGGTTAGATAGTATCATCACGGTCTACAACCTATTCAGTTTTCCTATATTTTTTTCCAGTCCATGTTGTCTCAGTAGTCGTCTTGTGAGTGGTATGCGAAGACCCTCCTTCGCTCTCAGTATATTTTTTCCCGAGAAAAGATGTTTTCTCTCTCGATCGAGACTTTACTGAACCATCTGTGCGTGTGGTTTCCCGATAAGGAGTACCAAAGATGGTCTTCTTCTCCTGAGTAACACCAATGGTCTTTCCTGCCTGGCTTGTATGTTGCCGTTGTTCATTGCCAAAAAACGTTTTTTCATCACGGGATTCTGAGATTAGTTGGCCAAGGCTATTGTATGTACGATAGATAATGTTACCAAAAATAGTCTTTTCTTGTACTGTATTGAATGGCTTGTGGCTAAATAACTCGCGACAGTCAGGACATTTTCTTGGCAACTCCCAACCACTTTGTTTGCATTTAATTTGCGTACCAACTGGAATAATGAAACCCTTTCCGCAATGGTCACAGGTGACATCTTTTGGAGCATTTGAACTCTTGCAGTTTTTACAGAACTTGGGAGGGGAGTCCCAATCTCGATTAGCCCACATTGATCCGCCACAACCTTTGCACGTTGTTTCATACCATTTAGACGCACGCTTCTCTTTACAGGATTTACATATTTTAGGTGGATTATCCCAGTCCC
>JAHIPN010000321.1 GCA_018894595.1 bacterium | reverse complement strand
CTGTTTTCCAGAAGAAGAGAGAAAATACCATCTCTTAGATATGATATTACAGGGAGGAGCTGACAAGGTTGCAGAAGCAGGTGGACTTTTAGCTGGGGGTCATTCAGTAAATGATAAAGAACCAAAGTATGGATTAGCAGTAATGGGGATAACCAACCCTCAGAAAGTAATTTATAATAATACCCCTGAAGCAGGAGATGCCCTTATCTTAACTAAACCCTTAGGGGTAGGAATAGTTTCTACTGCCCTTAAGGGGGAGATTGCAGAAAAAGAGGTGATAGATGAGGCAGTTCATTGGATGACCAAACTAAATAAACTTTCTAAAGAGTTATTAGAATTGAATATTCACAGCCTGACTGATGTTACTGGTTTTGGACTGATTGGTCACCTTAGCGAAATGATACTATTAAGTGGAAAAGAATTAGGGGCAGAAATAAGTATTAAAAATATTCCAGTTATTAATGGAATTTATAATTATATTAATATGGGGATGGTATCTGAAGGAGCAATGAGGAATCAAAAGATTTATTCCTGCTTAGTTGAAAAGAAGGTTAATCTTACTTTTGAACAAGAGATTGTTCTCTATGATCCTCAGACTTCTGGAGGATTACTTATATCCATTAACCCTCAACAAAGAGAGAAGGCAATAGAACTTTTACATCAAGAAGGCTTTACTAAAGGTGAAATTATTGGAGAAATTACAAAATCAAATAATAAGGAGAGGATTAAAATATGTTAAAAAAAATTTTTAGTTCCCGAAAGAATATTATCTTTACAGGGATATTTATTGGAATATCAGCGACAGTTTTGCAAAAATTAGGAAATCCAGCCAATATGGGGATCTGCGTAGCCTGTATGGAGCGTGATATTGCCGGTGCTTTAGGTTTACATCGAGCAGAAGTAGTGCAATATATTCGTCCCGAGATTATTGGTTTTGTTTTGGGCTCTTTGATTGCAGCCTTAGTATTTAAAGAATTCAAAGCTCGAAGTGGCTCATCTCCCCTAATCCGTTTTGTTTTGGGGTTTTTGGCGATGATAGGGGCTTTAGTCTTTTTAGGTTGTCCCTGGCGCACTTTACTACGATTAGCTGGTGGCGATGGAAATGCTATTTTTGGTTTAGCCGGACTGATAGTGGGGGTTTGGATAGGTATAATCTTTATTAAATCAGGTTATAATTTAGGTCGAAATCAGAGAACTTATCCTTTAGCCGGTTGGGTTATGCCGGTTATAATGGTGGGGCTTTTTCTACTTCTTATTTTTCGGCCTCAGCTACCTTCAGGAGCAGTTTTCTTCAGTAGTAAAGGGCTAGGATCTCAACATGCCCCTATATTTATTACTCTAATAATTGCTTTGATGATAGGATTCTTTGCCCAAAGGACTAGATTTTGTACCGTAGCAGCAATTCGAGATGTAATCCTTATTAAGGATAATTATCTTTTTACAGGAGTTATTAGTCTATTATTAGCTGCTTTGATAAGCAATCTAATATTAAAACAATTCCACCCCGGTTTTCAGGGTCAACCCATTGCCCATACTAATCAATTATGGAATTTCGGCGGAATGATTTTGGCTGGACTGGCTTTTACCTTAGCTGGGGGTTGTCCCGGCCGCCAACTCTTCCTTTCCGGGGAAGGCGATGCTGATGCCGCTGTATTTGTCCTGGGGATGATTGTGGGAGCAGGTTTTGCCCATAATTTTGCTACTGCCAGTTCTCCGAAAGGTCCGGGTCTTTGGGGGCCTGCCTCGGTTATTGTAGGGATGGTTATTTGTCTGGTTATTGGGTTTAGTATGAGTGATTTAGGGAAAAAGAGAATGGAGGATAAGAAATGAATCAAAGTATTGATGTTAGAGGCCTTTCCTGTCCGCTTCCCGTAGTTGCGGTTAGAAATAAACTACTGGAGATAAAAAGGGGTATTTTAGAAGTTCTAATAGATACCGGAACATCTAAAGATAATATTACTCGAATGGCTACAAATGAAGGCTGGAAAGTAGAGGTAAAAGAAGAGAGTGAAGAATATTTACTCACCATTTCTAAGTAGAAAGAAAAAAGTTTAAAAGGAAAAATTATGATTTATTTTGATAACGCGGCTACCTCCTACCCTAAGCCCAAGAGGGTAGGTCAAGCGATGCTTTATTTTTTAGAGAAAATTGGAGCCAGTCCTGGTCGTTCTGGTCATCGGCTTTCCATTGAAGCTGGACATATACTTTATCAAACCAGAGAAAGTTTAGCGGAATTATTTAATGTTGATGACCCCTTAAGAATTATCTTTACTTTAAATGTAACTGAGGCGCTAAATCTTGTCTTAAAGGGGTTGCTACGACCTGGAGACCAGGTAATTACCAGCAGTATGGAACATAATTCAGTTATGCGACCTCTTCGTGAATTAGAAAAAAGAGGAGTTGAGGTTAAAGTAGTTTATTGTTCTCCTGAAGGCCTCCTTGACTCCCAAGACATAGAAAAATCGATTAAAAAAATACAAAATTAATCGTGCTAAATCATGGTTCAAATGTTATTGGCACTTTATTGCCTATTGCGGAGGTGGGAAAAATTGCCAGAAAATATGATATTCTTTTTTTAGTAGATGCTGCCCAATCAGCTGGCTGTTATCCTTTAGATATTAAAGAGGACAATATTGACCTTTTAGCTTTTACTGGACATAAAGCTCTTTTTGGACCACCAGGAACAGGAGGGTTGGTAGTTGGAGAAAGGGTGGATATTAAAAAATTAAAACCTTTAAAAACTGGTGGGACCGGTAGCAGTTCAGGGTCGGAAGAACAGCCAGATTTTCTCCCTGATGTCTATGAAAGTGGAACTCCTAATACAGTAGGTCTAAGCGGATTAAATGAGGGCGTGCGTTTTATCCTTAAAGAAGGGGTTGATAAAATTCGTCAACACGAACTTGAGCTGACGCAAAAATTAATTGAGGGTTTAAAAGAAATTCCCGGAGTTGTTGTTTATGGGAGCAATCAAGATAAAGAACGAGTAGCAGTAATTTCTTTTAATATAAAAGACCAATTACCTTCAGAGGTAGGATTAAGGCTTGATGAGGAATATAATATTATGTCTCGAGTTGGCCTGCATTGTGCCCCGGCTGCCCATAAAACCATCGGTACTTTTCCTATAGGGACTATCCGTTTCAGTATGAGTTGG
>JAHIPN010000320.1 GCA_018894595.1 bacterium | reverse complement strand
TATAAAGTTCGAAGAATAAATAAAGGGAACAACGAAAAACCTCAACACGGCTCGCTGTGTTTCTACTAAATACCAATAAAAGAATTATCTTCTGTTAAACTTAATAAAATATTAATAATTTCAAAAAAAAAGAAAAAGGGGACGATTACTATTTTTCATTTTAAAGAGGCTTTTAGTATATTTTTCAATCTATTTAAAATGAACGGAAGTCAAATTTGGATTTTAACTTAACAAAAAGCCAGGCTTAGTTTAGATTGTTAGGAAATTTTTCCAATACAATTACATTCTAAGTCTGGCTTTATTTTTTTCACAATAATTTTGATTCGGGAATATATTATTCAACGTCAGGATATGAAAAAACTCTTCAACAATTTTATCGCAATATTGCTCTTGGTAGTGAGGTATTTATCGAATCAAGTATTTCACTCCACTTTCTTTTGTTAAGATTGGCCAGTTTTTTAAGATGGATTACTTAGTTATTTAATTTGTAGGCAGATAACTTAATGCAGAATATATAGCACTTGGTTTTAATTTCAGAATATAGATAATTTCTGGATATCCCAGATAACCGCAATTTTTACATACATCATCATTTCCAAACGCCCTACAACATTGATACAGTTTATTGTCTGCGTACACATAACATATCTTTGAAGGTCTTTTCCAATTGTCTTTATATACACCTTTTAAGCAAGCATTAGAGTTCAATATTTTATGCCCTTTTTTCTTCAAATTAAAAATTCTTTTTATAATTGCCCTTTTTTCTTCAAGATTTAAAAATAATTCATCCTTGCCATAATAAGGAGTGTGGAAGTAAAAAAATACACCCTTAATCTTTCTTATCCCTTTTATCTCTTCGCAGAATTTCTCAATATCCTGGTGATTCTTCTGATTGATAGTATAATTTATCATAATCGAAGGATGACTAGATTCCTTTATATTATTCATAACTTTATCATAAATCTTCCCTCTTAATTTATCATTCGTCTCTTTTAAACCATCTAAACTAACAAAAACCGTATCGGCAGATGTTCTTATCGGGAATGTTCCATTGGTATAAATACTAACAACCTTAAAACCAACATCTCTTGCGAGTTTAATTACATCATCCAAATTCCGACTATCCTCTTTCCATAAAAAAGGTTCTCCACCCTCAATAAATACTGATCTTATGCCTTTATCATAGAATATTCTTAATCCACGTTCAATATTTTTGAATGATAAATCAGGAATTTTTCTATTAGACACTTTGCAATGTTTACATTTCAGATTACATTTCTCATTGATTACTAATCCACCGATAAAAGGAATTTCCCTTCTAAATATTTTAGTCTGGATTAAGTAATTTATACCATACATCAAATATTCAATTTTTTTATTCATTTAGTTTAACACCAACTTGTTAGGCCGAACCTCTTTTATATAAGTGCCCCATCCTTTATTCTTTAATTCTGAAATGTAATCCTTTATAGAACCAGTATACATTCCATTTTTAATTATATCTTTATCTGAGATTATTTCAAAGTTATTTTGGAAAAAGGGAAAAAGGGAATAAAATTAAATTTCACCAAAAAAGAGGATTTTTGAAACTGGTGTCGTATATGTAAATATGCAAGGATAGCTAAAGCATTTAAACAATTCGGTCTTAAGAGTGACTAAACTAAATGAGGGTGGAGTTATGTTAATCAGCATTTTACGGGTGATGATTACCAGGTCATTTAAGTCATTTGTTTTTCAAAATAATAATTGTAACAAACAGATAGATTATGATGTTCCGAATTTGGGACTGTATGTACATGTTCCCTTTTGTAAAGAGCTGTGCCCATTCTGCCCTTATTACAAGATAAAATATGATGCCTCTTTAGCTTTTAAATACGTAGATGCTTTAATCAAAGAAATACACCTGAAGAGTTCGAAAGTTGGGAAGAAGAAAGTTGCCACCAGTTTATATTTTGGCGGGGGAAGCCCTTCGCTTATTATTAATTCTCTGGGAAGAGTTATAGATGCATTTAAAGAACATTTTGTTATTGAAGGTAATATCGGCACTGAATTACACCCTGATAATGTAACCCCATCCTTGATAGCAGAATTAAAAGACATCGGTTTCGATATAGTCAGTTTAGGTATTCAATCATTTAATGAAAAAAATCTATCCACTCTGGGTAGAGAAGAGAAGAGTGACAATAGACAAAAGCTGGAGATGATCGCCAAAAAAGGTTTTAGTGCTATCGATGTAGATCTTATATTTGGTATTCCCGGCCAAACCCCTAAAGATTTACGAGAAGATATGATAAAAGCTGCTGAATACGGGGCTACCCAAATATCCACTTATCCCTTCATAGATTTTACCTATGCCAATAATGAACAGAAACCTCTTAATCAAAGAGAAAAACGAGTATTATTAGACTCGATTGTAAAGACCAGCGAGGAAATGGGATTTACCAGAACCTCTGTCTGGACTTTCGCCCAAAAAGATACTCCCAAATATTCTTCTATTACGCGAGATAACTTTCTGGGATATGGCCCCAGTGCCACCACTCTGCTTAAAGATAATTTTCGCATAAATACCTTTTCGGTAAGCGAATATATAAACACCCTGGGGGATAAGAGAATTCCAACTGCTTTAATATTCGATTTTTCTGAACGGGCAAGATATTTGTATTGGTTGTTTTGGAGTTGTTATAATTTAGATATTGAGAAGAATAATTTTATTCAATTATTCAATAAAGACCTTGATTCTGAGTTTTGGTGGGAAATAAAGGTCGGAAAGTTATTGGGAATAACAGAAAATAATGAAGATAGTTATAAATTAACCGATAAAGGGGTTTATCTTTTTCACTTAGTCGAGCAGAAATATACTAATCAATATATTGATAAAACCTGGAGAATGGCCAGGAAAACTCCCTGGCCGGAGAAAATAGTCCTTTATTAAACCCGCCGGGAGGGATTGTAAATATTGGACTTATTCTTCAAGGTCTTGATCTTTTGCATTCCCAGGGGCCGGAAGCTTTCCATCTGGCATCAAACTTCTCTGATTCATTAATTGCATTAAGCGGTTCATAAAGAAATCTTTCTATCTCTTTAGCTACTGATGACAACTTCTCAGGCGAGTGTTTTATATCTCCTTTATTCAAGAATGCTTTCCAAAGTGTCTGCCGATCAGATTTTTCGTCATAGATTTCTTTAACAAACAACTTTTTACCCTCCGGAACCTCTGTTTTACGATATGTGAAAGTTCTTCTTAACGCTTCAGTAAGTTTTGAACCCTCAAAATCAAATTGGTGCATCATAAGCCAAATATCATAAAAATCTTTCATTCGACTATTAAGAAGGCCAAGCTTAATTATTGCCTCAAATTTCTCACTGACAACGTTTTCTGCCGAGTAACCTTTAAGATGAGGCTTTGGAAAATCCAAAATAACAGGATATTCAATAAGTTTCGGTCTTGGATAAGTAATATCGCCAAACCCGATATCAATCTGCATGTGAATGCGCGAACGGTCGAGAAATCCCAAAAACTTCACCCGCACACCTTCATAATCTGCATCTTCTTTTATCCTCCGTCCTTTCATAGTTTCAGGATCAAAGACAAGACCATCAGGGACAACTTCCGTCCTACAGACATCCTTTATCATTTTCTCAATGCTCGTTATCTGATTATTAAATCGTGCCAAGAAATCAATATCGAGTGTACTCCTCCGCTCCGGAACATGCCAAACTATAAACATTAGCGCACCTTTTAGAATAAATTTGTTAGCATATTCTGAACAGCTAAACCGATAAAGAAATCTTTCTATTCCAAAATATTGCAATACCTCCGCGAAAGGACGATTTGTTTCTTTCGCTTTATTTTGTAGTTTTGCCCGTATAGAGGCTCGTATATTTTTGATATCTTTTTTCATAGCATAGCCTCCAAAATAGGTTTGATAATATTATCAACACGGCAAATCTCCGCATATTGCATAATCTCTTTAGGCTGTACGCCTTTTTCTGTTATAGCAATCTTGAGAGCTTCTCTGGCGACATCCATTCCAATCTTATTGCGGAATTTGAAACAATCGGCCACTGTTTTGGCAAGGCTATAAACTTTTATTTGATATCCATCAATTTCAAATTTTTCAATGCCTGTTTCCCATGCTTTGGATGCGAAGCGATAGAATTTAACCGGAGGATAATTAATTTTGTTAGCGTATGCACCACGGGGAATTGCTATATTAACATAGCGCGGTATCTCGCTTGTTGCTTCATGAAAAGCAAGCGCAGAAAGTAAACATACAACCCCTTTTGAAACTTTGATTGATACAGCCACCAGATCCGGGTTTGGCAGGGTAAAACCATCAGATAGTCTATACAGGGCACGATCAACTTTCTGAATTCGGCCAGAATTCAGGTTATCCTTAAGAAAAGCTTTGTTAAAGCCAGCTTTGATAATTTCCTTATAGCTGACCATTCCTCCTCTTTTCTTCAGAAATTCTATAAACTTTTTCTCT
>JAHIPN010000003.1 GCA_018894595.1 bacterium | reverse complement strand
CTTTATTATATTAGATATAATCAAAATTGAGGCAAAGATCAAGAGTGCTAATATTAACATTCCCGCTCTTCTGAATACATGAGTAAAATTTAACAATTTTTCTGCTATTTCCTGGCCATACTCGATTTCTTCCACTTTTTTAAATTCAGCTATCTGATTAGCAATTTGCTTAATCATCTTAGGATCTTTTGCTTGTATCTCAAAGGAAGCAGGAAGCGGGTTCACTTCAATAGCTCTGAGTATATCTTTCTGCTCTCCTAAATTCTTTAATAACTGCTGATATGCTTCTTCTTTGGATACAAATTTTACCTCCTTTATTCCATCTATTGAAGTAATGTTACTTTTTAAATTGTTTAGCTCAGCCTTAGAAATATTATCTTCTAAATAAACTACAATCTCTAATTGGGATTCTAAATTTATTAGAAAAAGACTGGAATTTATAGAAATTAATAGAAACACTCCAACAATAATTAAAATAGTAGTGATGCTTAATATTGTTGCTGTAGTCATTAAAGCACTTCTTCTAAAACTGAGTAAAGCCTCTCTAAAATAAAATCCCATATTCTCGAAAATCATCTTAATATATCCCTCTTTGTATATCTTCTATTATTATTCCACGCTCCAACCTCACTATTCGCTTTTTAGCTTTATCTATCATAAGTTTATCATGAGAAGCCATTATAATAGTAGTTCCCCGTATATTTATATGAAATAGAAGTTTCATAATCTCCCAGGAAGTGTATGGGTCTAAATTTCCAGTTGGTTCATCGGTAAGTAATATTAGTGGTTCATTAGCAATAGCCCTGGCAATACATAATTTTTGCTGTTCCCCTCCGGATAATAAATGCGGTTTTGTTTTCTTTTTATGTTCCAACCCTACTAAATTAAGAACCTTCTTAACTTGCTGTCTTATCTCAAAATTAGTCGCTCCAATCGCTTTTAAACCAAAGGAAATATTTTCATATACCGTTCTATCATACAGTAATTTAAAATCTTGAAAGACAATACCTATATTCCGCCTCAGATAAGGTATGTAACCGGGTTTAAGTCGAGCTATGTTTATGCCATCAACAATTACCTGTCCCTTGGTAGGAACAATCCCTCGGTAAATCAATTTTACAAAAGTACTTTTCCCTGCCCCGGTAGGACCCACCAAAAAAACAAATTCACCCTTTCTTATATGGATATTGATATCCCGTAAAGCTTGAATTTTATTGGGATAATTTTTATATACATGAAACATTCTGATCATGTTAAATAATAACCTCAATAATTATAGGTTTAAAAACTTAAAAACCAATTCATTATTAGCAAGAGCTTTTTCTTCTAAATTATTTACTTTTTCGAGTAAAATATCTTTTATTTTATCATTGTTTTCTCTAATATATTCTATCTTTTCTTGAATATTTTTTAAAGAGATATCCTTGTTTATTTCTAACAACAATTCGGGTAAGCCTAAATATTCTACAAAATATTTCACTTTAAGATCATAGTTAAAAGCAATAAAAGGAATGTTAGCCATACTGGAAAATATAATTGAATGAAGCCTCACACCAATCACCAAAGATAATCGGGATAGGAGAGAAAGTAATTCTTCAGGCTCAAGCTTTGTTTTCAATACATCGGCCTGATTCTTCATTAAAGATAATATTTCTTCACTAATATGCACATCTTCATCAAATTTAAAGGGAAGAAAAATAATTTTTGCCTGGTAATTTTCAATTAAATAATCAGCTGCTTGGGCAAATATTCTTTTTAAATCTGAACTGTTGCTTTTATATTCTCTGACTGAAACCCCAATTAAGGGACGAACATCTGAATTAATCAATTCCTGAATATAAGGATAATTATCTATAATATGATTAATATTTTTTTTCTTCAATAAAAAGACGGGATCAGAATTTACATATATTGATGGCCCTGAAACTCCCAAATTATTCAATAATTTTTTTGAAGGATTGTCTCTTACGGTTATTATGTCAACTTTATTTAAAATCCACTTTATTAATAACTTATTAATCTTTTTATTAATCGGGCCGATACCCTGGGCATAAATCATAGTTGGCACTTTAATTATTTTTGCTATCAATATCAATCCCAGGTAATATAATATGCTCCAGCCTTTTCCGGTTGAATCTTGGAGTAATCCCCCACCCCCGCTAATAAAAAGATTAACATTTCGCAAACAACATATAATGCTAATTAAGTGTAGCCGGTTTATGGCCTTTACCTGATAAGTTTGAGAGGTCTGCAAAGGATTATGGGAAAGAACTGTTATCTTTATTTGAGGTATCTTTTCTTT
>JAHIPN010000319.1 GCA_018894595.1 bacterium | reverse complement strand
TTAGAACCAAGTGGTGCAAAGTATATTTTATTTTATACTACACCGGAGGGTTAAAATCCCAGGCGGAGAGGTTCCACTCTGATTGATGGAATTTCTGTTGTCTGGGCTTTTTTATTTGTTATAAAGTTATTATTAATTGAATAGATAAAAATTTAAGGGGGTTAAGGGGAAAGAATATGAATGATAAAGTAGCGATAATTATGGGAAGTATATCAGATAAAGAAACTATGGAAAAAGCAGCAGGGGTATTAGATGAATTAGGTATTTCTTATGAAATGAAGGTAATCTCGGCTCATCGAACTCCCGATTTACTGTTTGAATACGTTGCGCAAATAGAAGAAAAAGGATTTAAGGTAATAATTGCCGGGGCTGGGGGAGCAGCCCATTTGCCAGGAGTGATAGCCTCCAAGACATTGTTGCCGGTAATTGGTGTGCCTATAGAAACTAAAGTGCTGGGAGGTCTTGATTCCTTATTGTCTATAGTTCAAATGCCTGGTGGCATTCCAGTGGCTACAGTAGGAATAGGAAATGCCAAAAATGCGGGGCTAATGGCAGCACACATATTAGCTGTTGAAAATTCTAAAATTAGAGAAAGACTTAAAGATTATAGAAAGGCTATGGCTCAGAAGATAAAAAATATTAAAATACAGTAATGAGTAATAAATAGGATAGAAGCCAGAATCCAGGAGCCAGAAGCAAAATTAGTATATAGTAAAGAACAAAAAAAATCATATTACAAATCATACATTACACAGTTTGTTGGGTAACTGGCTAACTAATTTAATTGGTCAATTGGCTAATTTGTAGAAAGGAGTGTTTACGATGGGCAGTGTAAAGGATTTAATTGTTATAGAGAAACCATTAAAAAATAAGAGTGGCAGAGGAAGATTTATTTTTTCAGATCGTTATTCGGTCTTTGATTGGGGGGAGATGCCAGACCATATTCCTAATAAGGGTAAATCTTTGTGTATTTCTGCTGCTTATTTTTTTGAAAAATTAGAACGCATGGGAATAAAAACACATTACTTAGGTTTAGTAGAAGATGGTCAATTAAAAAGAATATCTGATGTTAAAAATCCTGTAGATATTATGGAAGTTAAATTGCTACGGGTATTAAAGCCCCCCAAAACTGCCGATGGTTATGACTATTCAGATTACAAACAGGAGGATAGTAATTTTTTAGTTCCTTTAGAAGTTATTTTTCGTAATTCTTTACCTTCGGGTTCAAGTATATTTAAAAGGTTAGAAAAAGGGGAATTAGAATTAGGTGAATTAGGATTAGAAAAGATGCCTATTCCTGGAGAAAATTTAGAAAAACCTTTTTTAGATGTTTCTACCAAGCTTGAGGAGAGTGATCGCTATATGAACTGGAAAGAAGCAAAAAGAATTACTAATTTCAGTGAAGACCAATTAAGTGAAATTAGGGATATGACTACTATAATCAATAAATTAATAACTGAAGAAGCTAATCGAATTGGCTTAAAATATGAAGACGGAAAAATTGAGTTTGGGTTAGATGTTAATAAAGAGGTATTAATAGTTGATGTTTTGGGAACATTAGATGAATGCAGATTTACATTTAAGGGAATGCCTATAAGTAAAGAAATCGCCCGCCTTTATTACCGGAAATCTTTCTGGTATCAGGAAGTATTAAAAGCTAAAAAGGAAAATATTTATAATTGGAAAAATAAAGTGAAATCAGAACCCCCACCTTTGCCGGAAAGATTAAAAGAACTTATATCTATGGCTTATTGTACCTTTGCCAATGAAATTAGCGGGAGAGTTTGGTTCCCTAAAATTCCAGCAATGAAAGAAATATTAGAAGAAATTATTTCATTCATATAAAACAAAAATTAAAAATTACTATGATTTTAGTTTTAAAAGGAGTTAGTGATGAATAATAATAACCAGGAAGAAAAAAATTTAAAAAAGATATTAGAAGAAAATGATCTTACTGACAGTGAATATAAAAAAATTGTAGAAACCTTAAAAAGAGAGCCGAACGATGTCGAGTTAGGACTTTATTCGGCAATGTGGTCAGAGCACTGTAGTTATAAAAGTTCAAAGCCAGTATTAGACATTTTTCCTACTCAAGCAGAATGGGTTCTCCATGGTCCGGGAGAGAATGCTGGAGCTATTGATATTGGAGAAGGTCTGGCAATGCTAATGAAAATTGAAAGTCATAATCATCCTTCAGCGGTTGAGCCTTTTCACGGAGCTGCTACTGGTTCAGGGGGAGTGGTAAGGGACATCCTGGCAATGGGGGCTCGCCCCGTTGCCTTATTAGCTTCTCTGCGTTTCGGAAGTTTAGAGGATTCTCACGTAAAATATTTAGTTGAGGAAGCAGCAAAAGGTTTAGCTTTTTATGGAAACAACATTGAAGTTCCTACCATTGGTGGGGAAACATATTTTTTAGATAGTTATCAGGGTAATCCTTTAGTAAACGCCATGTGTGTTGGTTTGGTAAAAAAGGAAGATATTATAGTTGCTGTAGCCGAAGAAACAAACAGTATAGTAATTTTAGCAGGAGAGAAAACCGGTAAAGATGGGGTGGGCAGTGCAAGTTTTGCCTCGCGGGAATTAGAAGGGGAAGAAAAAGAGATTGAGCATCCTCCTATTCCTCAGGGTAATCCCTTTTTAGAAAAAAAATTAATAGAAGCATGTTTGGAGATAGCAAAAAAGAGACTTGTTTTAGGGATGCAGGATTTAGGAGCA
>JAHIPN010000318.1 GCA_018894595.1 bacterium | reverse complement strand
TCACCGGCTATTATGAAGATGAGGTCATTACTATTGTCCAGGGAGTTAATGGTGAAATATTAAAAAAATTAAAGGCCAAAAGAATTATTGTAGCTACCGGGGCATCGGAGAATATGCTGCCTTTTGTAAATAACGACTTACCCGGAGTCTATGGTGCCGGGGCGGTGCAGACCTTAATGAATCTTTATGGCGTAGTCCCGGGCAATAATATTTTAATGATAGGGGCAGGCAATATCGGCCTGATTGTAAGCTACCAGCTCCTGCAAGCCGGGATTAAGGTAGAGGCAATAGTGGAAGCCCTCCCCCAGATAGGCGGCTACTTAGTGCATGCCTCCAAGATTAGACGTTTGGGAGTACCTATCTATACTTCTCATACTCTGAAAGAAGTGTACGGTACGGATTGTGTAGAAAAGGCGGTAATTTCTGAGATTAATCAAAATTTTGAATTTATACCGGGGACAGAAAAAGAACTCGAGGTGGATACTATCTGTCTGGCGGTAGGCCTCTCTCCCCTCACTGATCTGCTCTGGCAGGCCGGCTGTCAGATGAAATATATTCCCGAGCTTTGCGGTTATGTGGCCTTAAGAGATGATAATATGAAAACCACTAAAGATAAAATCTATATCGCCGGGGATGTAGCCGGTATCGAAGAGGCCAGCAGTGCCATGTTGGAAGGTCAAATTGCCGGTTTGAATGCAGCCGTAAGCTTGAGATATAAATGTGATAATTATAAAGAACAAGATAAAAAATTAAAAGCAGAGTTGAAAGAATTACGGGACAACCCTTTAAGTGAAGAAATTAAGATAGGTATAGAAAATGCCTTAATAAGGAAGGGGAGGGATTAACCATGTTAGAAAGAACCGGCATACCAACCGATGATGATTTAGAAAAAGTAATTCCGGATAAAAAAAGATTATCCCAGGGTCCGGTAGTCATTATAGAGTGTTTTCAGAAGATACCCTGTGACCCTTGTGCCATATCCTGCAAACTTGGGGCAATAAAACCCTTTAAAGATATAAATGACTTACCCATAGTCGATTTTGATAAATGTACCGGCTGCGGGATCTGTATTAGTTCCTGCCCCGGTCTGGCCATATTCGTAATAGATGTGAATTATTCAGAGGAAAAATCCTTAATCAAGCTACCCCATGAAATGCTCCCCCTACCGGAAAAAGGGGAAGATGTTTATGCTTTAGATAGAGATGGCAGCATACTCAGTAAAGCGAAAGTAGTAAGGGTGTTAAAGATCAAAAACAAGACTCACATAATTTCCCTGGAAGTCCCCAAAAGTACGGCTATGAAAGTAAGAAGTATAAAAGTGGAGGACAAAAACGATGAAAGATGAAACCATAATTTGCCGATGTGAAGATATCACCTGGGGGGAAATCAGACAGGCTTTAGAAAAAGGGTATACCACCCTCGATGAGATTAAAAGGGTTACCCGGGCGGGGATGGGAAGATGCCAGGGCACCACTTGCCGCAGGATGATCTTAAGGGAAATCGCCAGGTTTTGTAATAAGAAGATAGAAGAGGTAGCCATACCTACCTTCAGGCCTCCCACCAAACCGGTAAAATTAGGGACCCTGGCAGGTGATGATGATGATTAAAAGAGCAAGTGTGGTAATAATCGGTGGAGGAATAATCGGTTGCAGTATCGCCTATAATTTAGCCAAGATGGGATGTAAAAATATAGTATTATTCGAAAAAAATTCTTTGGCCAGTGGTGCTACCGGCAGGTGCGGAGCAGGGATTAGACAGCAATTTGGGACTGAGATGAACTGTATCCTGGCCCGGGAGAGTATAAAAATATTTGAGAATTTAAGTCAAGAATTAGATTATGATATCGAACTGAATCAAGGTGGATATCTGATGCTGGCCTATACCGAAAAAGAAGTCAAGCAGTTTAAGAAAAATGTAGCTTTAGAACAATCATTAGGGATTGATGTAAGATACATAACCGTAAAGGAAGCCAAGGAGATTGTACCTCCTTTAAATACAGAAGGGGTATTAGCTGCAACCTTCTGTCCTACCGATGGTCATGCCAATCCCTTTAATACAAATTTTGCTTATGCGGAGGCTGCTCAAAGGTTGGGGGTAAAGATTTACAATTTTACCGAGGTAAGAGAAATTAAGACCGAAGATAATAGGATAGTTTCAGTCAGTACAGACCAGGGAGAAGTGATCACTCCTATTGTAATAAATGCCGCCGGTGGTTACTCGGGAGAAATAGGGAAAATGGCAGGAGTGGAAATACCGGTATATTCCCAAAGGCATCAAATCCTAATTACTGAACCGGTTGACCCTCTATTTAAGCCGATGTTGATGTCCTTCTCTCGTAATTTTTACTGCCAGCAGACCCCTCACGGAAGCATCATAATGGGCTTTGGCGACCCCGATGAACCCAAAGGTCACGATATAGGTTCAAGCTGGCAGTTTGCCCGGGAGATGGCCCAAAAGATGACCGCGGTTATTCCACTATTAAAAGAAGTAAGTATGGTAAGACAATGGTCAGGTTTATATAACGTGAGTCCTGATTCCCAACCGATCGTAGGTGAGCATCCTCAGGTAAATGGCTTTTATATGGCAGTAGGATTCAGCGGTCATGGATTTATGCTGGCTCCTGTAGCCAGCCGGCTTATGGCAGAGTTAATACTTAAGGGGCAGACTTCTATTCCCATTGACAAATTAGATATAGGCAGATTTGAACGGGGTGAACTGATTATTGAACCCTCAGTAGTATAAATGTCAGTTAAAGTAAAACAATTTTATAATTTTCGCTTCAAAAAGAAGGGTTTTTTAATTTTTTGTAGAATATATATATGATAAATAGGTTAGGCAAAAAAATAATCTAAAGATGGTTTTTCACAAAATCTAAAAAAAAGTACCTGGTAACTGTAATTTTGTGAGTGACTATTCTTACAGAAAAAAAGGAGGTGAAGGAATTTCTTAAGTAATTACAGAATAGAGATTAATTCTAATGTTATGACTAGTTGATTTGCTAAAATAGCCGTTTTTGAATTATTTTAAAAAAAATTAAAGGAGAATTAAAATGAAAAGAGTAAAATTTTTGTTAGGTATTAGTGTGTTAGTACTGGCTCTTGGCGTAGCTTCTTTGGGAGTGATGGCAGCTGATAAACTACCGGTAGTTATCGGTCTTCAAGCTCCGATTACCGGTTCATCCGCTGTTGAAGGTGAAATGGCTAAACAATCAGTAGAAATTGCTGCCCAAATGATCAACGAAAAAGGTGGAATTTTAGGTGGTAGAATGATTGAAATTATGGTAGTTGATGATGCTTGCCAACCTAAAGAAAGTGCCTTAGCTGCAACAAAATTAGTTTCGAAAGGTGTAACTGCTGTTATCCAGTCTTATGGTAGCTCTGTTACCCAGCCTGCTTCTGATATATATGAAAACTATAAAAAAGTAAATATTGCTTATGGTGCAACTGTTACCGGTCTTACCGAAAGAGGATTAAAATATTTCTTCCGTACTTGTGGAAGAACTGATACCCAGGGTGCATTTTTTGCAGATGAAGTCCTACCTCTCTTTAATGCTAAAAAAGTTGCCATTATGCATGATAACCTTTCCTTCTCTTTAGGACTTGCTGAAGATACCAAAAAAGCGTTAAAAACTAAAATGGATGCTGGAGAAGTAGAGTTAGTCTACTTCGATGCAATTACACCCGGAGAATCTGATTACACCGTTCCCCTTACTAAATTAAGAGAAACTAATCCGGATATATTCTATTTCACTGGTTATTTTCCGGAAGCAGGATTAATAATCAGACAAGCTCGCGATATAGGAATTACAGCAGTATTTGTAGGCGGAGATGCGGCCATCAATGAAGATTTCATTAATATTGCTGGTTTAGAGTATGCTGCAGGTTGTTATCAAACCCAGGAAGCTCTAATCGAATATTTTACCAATCCCGAAGCAATGGCATTTAAAGAAGCCTATATGGCAAAATATAATACTCTTCCCTCCAGCCCCTGGTCAGTTTATGCTGCCGATGCACTCTGTGTACTCGCAGAAGCTATCGATAAATCTGGTTCCACCGATTCGGACGTCATTGCTGATTATCTTAGAAATAAGATGGATAAATTCCCCAGTATAACCGGGCCAGTAGGTTTTAATGAAATTGGTGACCGCGAGGGAACCGGAATTAATCTTTATGTAGTAAATGCAGATGGAAGTTTCGGAATTTACGGAAAATAAAATAAAAATGAGGTAAGATACGAAGATGAAAATCATATTAGAGCAGTTACTTAACGGATTGACCATAGGTTCATTTTATGCTCTTATTGCTCTCGGGTATTCCATGGT
>JAHIPN010000317.1 GCA_018894595.1 bacterium | reverse complement strand
TGATAAAATGCCCTAGATCGTAATAATCCCGAATCGCCGGTGTAAGCCTTGAGATTGCGGCTTTTAATTTTTCCGCGACGCTTTCTTCTAACGATAACGCCAAAACTTCTCCCTGCTCAATCAAATCTTCGCCCGTAAAGGGATCCTGAAAAAAATGTTTTATAGTAACTCGATCAGGTTCAAGGAATGGAGGCTGTCTTAAAGAAATCTCGAGCTTAAGATTTTCCTTTTTATCTGACAAAACAGATTGAAACTGAATATTAAAAAGGTACTGCGTTGAATTATTAAATCCCTTTCCTTCAGGATTATCACTGGTGAGTTCCAACATATCCAAAAACGCTGGCATTTTCTCACGTACAGGGGTTATGGCTTTTGACCTTTTCCCGCGCGTCGATAGATCAGCGTCTCCTCTATATGCAAAATCAAGATCCTCGCTCAACCTGTGATAATTCAAATACACTTTGTTTAAAAGCGTCCCACCTTTAAACACGATATCAGTACTTAGATGTTTATTAACTCTATTAAGAATCCTCGTTAAATGAAAATCTTTTTCTATTACAGAAGCAACAAATCCCTGCTCATCCGAAAGATAATAAATAAGGTCCTTCAGTATTTTTTTATCCATTCAAGATAACCTTCCAATCTTGATTAACACTGCCTTTTCTTGATTTAATAAAAGGATTAAATGGAGTATACGAATTTTTACTGCCTATAGATGATTTCAATCGGCTCAGCTCCTCCAAAGAAACACCCGCACGCTCAAGCATAAGCCCCGCACGTTTACGGACGGCAATAACCGGAAATTTAATCAAATAGCGCACAAACTTCTTCACATCGATCTTTTTGATTTGTTCGTTGATTACCTCTTGTACTTTTCCCCACGAACCAAGGGGGTTGAAAATAAAATCGACAAGTGAGCGTTCTTTATCGCTAATTGATACATATTCTTCATCGATCTTTATTTTTTTTATTCCATACATTTTTTTAGAAGATATTTTCATAGCCCGAAAACTTATTTTTCCAATCTTACGCATCCGATTTTTTTCTGTATTTAAAACAGTAACCTTCTGAGGAATCTGTTCTGTAAAACCCCAGTAGTTATACATTGAGCTATAACCGACATAATAAGGAGTCTCACCCATCCATAAAGAAGCAACAACAAATTCATGCGGCATCCAACTTTGATTTGGAGCTTTTAACGGCACAACAAGATATCTCCCTCTTTTTAACTGAATAAGACGGTTCTTTTTAGCAAGATTATCAAGCAACCTGGTGGCCTTTAGGTAATTGCCTAACACCTTTACCGCGTACTCGGTCGTAATAACTTTTTGCTTCTCAAACTCTGACCGAGAGAGCAAATATACGGCATCTTTTGATAGCTCGGAATACTTATTTCTTTTCATTGTCTTATTATCCCTTATTTCTTTTTCATAACGAATTAATGAATACATTAACAATATACTATAATATCCCTGCTCTGTCAAATAGACCATATACAAAAGAAAGAGGTTGTTTCTGTCTACTACTTGCCAGGTAATAGTTCTTAAGAAAATAGATTGTATCTCTATTTATCATATTATTTTGCAAAATCTTCCTTTAGGACGTCTATCTATAGTAATAATACCTAAAACCTCAACAATCTGGTTAAGAAACTCCTCAGACCCTATAGGTTGTCCGCAAAAAGTTTCCACATTATTGACTTGGTACATTTTCCTTATTTATCTAAATAAGACAAATAAAACATCCCCTTGTCTTGCCCCTACAAAGTAAAAAACCAAGTAAATAGTAAATAATCCTATCTATTTTTATCTTATAAATATTGTTATAACAATTCCAATCAACGCAGCTATTAATGTCAAAGAAGCAACATTAATAATCAAGTTTTCTTTTTGAAGAACATAAACAATTTTAACATGCTCCAAACATTCATTATAAATAGTTTCATATTTCTTAATATACAAATTATTAGAGAAGGCAAGTTCTGTTTCTTTGCCACCGTAGAATGCCTTCCATTCTTTTAGTTCTTTTTTATAAGTCTTTTCATAATTTCTAAGTAACCTATTGTCATTGATAGCACGTATTTTATTAACTAGCCATTTATAGTCTTTTGAAGAAATACTGTTTTTTGATTCATTGAAGTATTTATTCATTTTTCGGTTTAGCACATAACTCTCTATCTTATCAAATAATAAATAATAAAAGTTCATTCTATACCTACTTATAAACTGAGTAAAAGGCAATGGTTTATAGGTATTACCTGAAAAATAAAGTTCCATTTCCAAGCCTTCTTGACTTATTATATCAATAATTAAATATTGTTCCCCATTATTAATCTCATATGTTTTTCTTAAAAATACATCTCGGAAATATTCTTTATTATATAATCCTTCAGGATAATTAATTATTAAACAAGATGGTAGTTTATATTTCTTACCAAAATTAAGCTTAATGGCTTCCAACAGTTTTGCTTGGAAGGCTGATTTTGCCAGTTCTTCAAACATCCTATAAGTATCACTAAAATTTTTAGAATCGATTATTTGGTCAAGGTCATAGTACCCGATGAAGTTCTTTTTGTACAAGATGTCTTTGTTGTTCTTGATGAAATCAAGCAACATTTTATTATTCATTATCTTATTGAAGTAAATTTCATATTTCACAACTACTTGATTATTATTTATCTGTGCAAAAGATGCTGTAATTTCTCTTATAAATATATCATCAAGGAGCTTCACTTTTGCTAACGAGGCAGTGCTTGTATGATCATATTGAAGATTCAGATAATTTAGGTCTTTAAATCTTTTCGGTCTTAGTGTTAAATCAACATTGTATTTATCCTTGTTTAACTTGGAAATTCCCTTAACTAGTGTCACGTCATACTTGCAATGACGCATTGATTGGTGTATACTATCCTTCAATAAAACTATTGGAGGATACCATGAAGAAGTATAAAGTAACACTATCAAGAGAAGAACGAGAAGAATTAATGTCTATTGCAGGAAAAGGAAGCCACCGCTCACAGAAGGTCTTAGATGCCTTAATTCTTCTGAATTGTGATGAGGGCAAATTTCAGGGGCATAGATTGAAAAACGAAGAGATTGCAACCGTGTTAAATATCAGCATGAGAAAAATTGATCGCGTAAAGAAACGTTTTGTTG
>JAHIPN010000316.1 GCA_018894595.1 bacterium | reverse complement strand
TTATAAATAGTAAGAGAACCAGAGCTATCAACGATATTACATTTTGAAGTTGTAACTCCCGAAGAACTGGAATTAGTCATTGTCCAATTGCCAGTTAAATTTGTCGAAGGAGTTATTATTCCACTACTACCGCAACCTGATAAAAATATAGCTAATATCAAAAACAAAACCAGTAAAAAATATTTCCTTTTCATAACTAAATATCTCCTTTTATTTTTTTAGAATACCTTTAAAAATAAACATAAATACCCTTTTTTTGATTTGTTTAAACCCCCCTAAGTAAGTTTTACAGGTCTATTTGTGAAATTAAACTTTGCCTTTTTTATATTAACGTCTGCTGTCCATTATCTTTTTTAATATACCGAATTATTGAGCTAGTACAACCGCCCCTGTGACAATTTATTATTTACAATCTCAGAAAGAAGTTATGTCAAATGTTGAGACCTGTCCTCATTATTCGCTACCTTCATAATCCATTTCAATTACAAAATAACTTCTCTCTTTCCAGAAGTCGCATTTATTTATATCACGAAAAAAGAGCTTAAATCCCCCATGACCTGTATCTTCAGAACCACAGTAAGGATTGCCACAGATGTTAAAATCTCCTTTATTATTTCTGAGCCATTGACAAGTTTTGCAACACATCTCATCAATATTCCCTGTTAAAACTTTGCGTATACCTAGAGCGTCAGATTCTTCTATTATCCACTCTACTATGATATCATCACATTTCTGTGCATTAATAATGTCTTTTATGTGATCTCTTATACGATGTAGTGCGATTTCGCAAGCCACATTATAACTTCCCACGATTTTAATCTTCGATCCACTTACATAAAGTTTAACTGTTTCTCCTTGATAGTATCCTTTTTTCCCTTGGATCGCCCTTTGGATAATTGGGGTTGGATTAGAAAAAAAATTTGCTTTCCACTTTTCCTCTTCTTCCCTTAATAAATTTTTCATAGCAGCATTGTGCTGTTCTGCTATATTTTTAGCCATTAATCTAATTCGTTCTTTTTCACTCAAGTTTGTATCGACTGTTTTAACTTCTCCAGTTACAGCATTTTTTACTGTTCCTGTTGCGAAATTTGAAAGTGTTATTAATTTTTTCATTTTTTAAATACCTCCTTAATTTATTACTCTATTTAGTTTTTTTAATATCTCTGCCTTGTCGGTCTTTTCCCAGGTAAAATCTTTATCTTCTCTTCCAAAATGTCCATAGGCAGCGGTCTTTTTATAAATAGATCTTCTTAATTTCAGATGATTAATGATTTCTCCGGGTCGTAAATCAAAATTCTCTTTGACTAATTCCAATATTTTCGAGTGAGAAATTTTTTCTGTACCAAAAGTGTCCAACATGATGGATACAGGATGAGCTACCCCTATGGCATAGGCAATTTGTATCTCGCATTTATCCGCCAGTCCGGCAGCTACAAGATTTTTAGCCACATAGCGGGCGGCATAACTGCCTGACCTGTCTACTTTGGTGGGGTCTTTTCCGGAGAAACATCCCCCGCCGTGCCTTCCTATTCCGCCATAAGTATCTACAATTATCTTTCTGCCGTTAAGCCCCACATCTGCTCGGGGGCCGCCTTCCACAAACCTTCCGGTGCTATTGATAAAATATTTGGTATCATCATCAAGATATTTATCAGGTATCACATAGTCAATTACTTTTTCTCGGATATCTTTTTGCAAAGTTTCATTAGAAACATCCGGGCTGTGCTGGGCGGCAATTATTACTGCCGTAACTTTTTTA
Source organism: bacterium (assembly GCA_018894595.1). Next base: position 2,270 of record JAHIPN010000316.1, on the reverse strand, counting down.
GGAATTCCGTCTTCGTATTCAACTGTTACCTGAGATTTTCCATCAGGCCAAAGATAGGGAAGTATTTCCTTCTTTCTAACTTCTGCCAGCCGATAGGCTAATTTATGAGCCAACATTATCGGAAGGGGCATCAGCTCCGGAGTTTCATTACAGGCATAGCCGAACATCATCCCCTGGTCACCTGCACCGGTAAGGGAAGCATTCTCTTCTCCTGCTCTTGCCTCTTGTGATTTATCAACTCCCATTGAAATGTCTTTGGCCTGTCCGTTAATAAAGACCGAAATTGTGCAGTTGGGATTAAGACCATAACAGTTTTCGGTATATCCTATATCTTTAATGGTCTGACGCACTATTTTGGGGATATCGGGATGATGGGATGATTCTATCTGGCCGGCAATGGTGATATTCTCAGCACTCACCAAAGCTTCTATTCCCACTCTTCCGTTTGGGTCTTTCTTTAAGACTGCATCTAAAATTGCATCGGTTATCTGGTCGGCAATCTTGTCCGGATGTCCCTCGGTAACTGATTCTGAAGTGAATAAGTATCTGTTATTCATGTTAAATTCCTCCTTTATTTTTTTTGTTTTAAATCCAGAAATAAAAAAACCTCTTCAAAGCCGAAGAGGTAATTACCATGTCTCATCTCTCGGATATGAATTTTCATTCCGCGGAAATTGGCACCAACATAATGTCTTTGGTTATGACATTACAGGTTGCCGGGCTTCATAGGGTCCGTTCCCTCCACCACTCTGGATAAGAGTTCAATATTCTTTTTTCAAAATACTGGTGTTACGATACCATGATTAAAGCAAATTGTCAAATTTATAATGTGTTTAGTTTACAACCTTTCAAATTCCCGACCCACTAATTCCTTCTTTTTCTACTCTCTTCCTGGCTTGATATATTTTATGATAATCGACTTCTTTGACCACTTTAATGCTTTTTGTATCAACGGAGATATATTTAAATTTTATACCTTCGAGTAATACTAACAGCTCTTTAATTTCATCTCTCTTTAAGTTATCACAATAAACTTCTAGTACAGAATTATCTTCATCTTTAATATATTTATTAAATAGTTTTATAATAAAAAAACCTTCTTAATCCTTTTAACATTCTTTTAAATTTCTGGTTTTTTTGAATATTTTTCAATTCCCTTTAATAAACGTTCGGTCTCCTCATTTATTTCATCAAATCGGCTAGTAATAAGCTCTTTCTGTTTTTTAGAAAAGTTATCATATCTAAAAACTACACTTGCATCGGTTAATCCGTAAATTTTATCAGAATATTCTCTAACTTTACTGATAATTACTTTAATTCTTTCTTTCCTAGTGTATGAAATAGAATATAAATACAGTGCCACCATTACTAATCCGCTTATAATTATCCGACCAATATTTTGCATAAATGTAAATTCACTCATTTTATACTCCTTTCGGCTTACAATAGTTTAAAAAAATAATCACCACGATACCTATAATTATCGTTTCTTTCGGGGACCTGGGGATTTAAATTTTATTTTTCCTTTTTTGACTCTCAATTTTAAAAACTATTCTAAATTCTCTTTACTACCATATTAAAGTTTACCTATTTTACAACCCTTAATTCTGCCTTTTCTTAAACATGCCTTAATAATTAACATAATTATATATTTTTTTATATAATTTTATTATTTATATCTTCAATCCTTCCGGAATTAATCCACTCTTTTATTATTTCTCTCCTCTTTTCTTCCAGGACAACCTAAAAGTTACCGGACTATTGACTTGGTACGCCTCCCCTATTTAAGAAAATGGGATGTGTCCCTAATTATTACCAAGGAGACTTCCAGTGGTGCTACACCCGAGGCAGGAGTAGTAGTAAAACTTGCTGTAGGTGATTGATTGGTGGGCGAAATAATCCCATCACAACCTACAAAAAACATAGCTAATACCAAGAATAAACCTACTAAAAAATATTTCCTTTTCATAATTCGAAATTCTCCTTAATTTTTAATAAAATTTTCCTAATTACCGGTAGCGTTCTTTATTTGCTATTTATATCCTCAATCCTTCCTGAATCAATCCGCTCTTTTATTATTTCTCTTCTCTTTTCTTCCAAGACAACCTAAGAATTACCGGACTATTGACTTGGTACACCTTCCCTGTTTAGGAAAATGGGATGTCCCTATTTATTCACTATTTATTCCAATCACTCTAATCGCCAACTAAATGCCAACTAATCACCAAATATACCAAGTATGTAATGAGCACTTCTTCCTTTTCCTATTG
>JAHIPN010000315.1 GCA_018894595.1 bacterium | reverse complement strand
GGCAATTATATTACACGTTATATTATAGCCATATACTTCTTTTGCCATTACTCTTGTAAATGATATTATTGCAGATTTTGAAGCAGTATATATTGCTGTACCTTTAATTTCATGTTTTACAAGCATTGAACTGAAATTAATAATTCTTCCGAATGAATTTTTCATCATTATTTTTGCTGCTTCACGAGACATCAAAAATGTACCTAATAAATTAATTTCAACCGTTCTTAATGCCGATTTATATGGTACTAACAATATTGGTGCAAATGACAAATCTACTCCCGCATTATTTATTAAAACATCTAAACGACCATGGGTTTGACGGATTTGGCTATACATTTTCTTAACAGCTTGTTCATCGGAAACATCCAGACAAAAATGTTGGTAATTTTTATGCTTTAAATCAGTTTCAGACCTTGAGCATCCAATTACAGTTATGCCTTTTTCTAAATAATATTCAGATAGATACCTTCCTATTCCTTTTCTATCTCCGGTTATAAGAATAATCATTTTTCTGTCTCCAGCAGTTCTACGATAAATTCTGTCATAGTATTTACATTTTTAAATGGACTGTATTTTTTTGAAAATGCTTTTTCACTTACAATAGTAATATTTTTACCTAATTTATCGAAAATATTGTCCTCGATAATAACTATTAAAGTAATAAAATCTAGAGAATCAAGTTTTCCCTGTTTATCTAATAAAATTGTATCATTGGAAATTTCCAAAACTTCATCTTTGGCTTTTTCTTCATTAAATTCTTTTAGCGAATCTAATATAATTTCTTGAATTTTTTCTTTCATTATTATCTCCTTCAACTATTATTTTTCAAATATACTATTCTTTTCTTAATTATATCTTAAATTTCTATTATTGTTCCACTCCAAAGAATATCCAATTCCAAAACCAATAATAACTGCATCCACTTCATGCTTTTTTAAAATTAGATTACTATATACATAACCGTTTAATAGGTATCCTTTCAAAACTGTACAATCTAACACCTCTTTATTAATTTCCTAAATTTGACCTCGAATTTATACACTACAGAAAAGCGTTAAGAGAGCCCAAGATTGGCGATAGAAAATCTTTTTCGTAGCTCCTATTAAACGTAATTCTCTTAATACTCATGCGTTATCCTTGAACATCTTCATAATCTCCGCAATACTTACGGTTCTTGCGCCTTGAAGAATTTTACGTTTCTTCATCATAAGTTTAAAATCCCTGAGTGTCCATTTCCATCCCTGAATCAAAGCTTTCAATGAGGATGGTGATTTAAAAAGGAAAAAAAACACTACCGCAATCTCAGCGACAATTAAAAGCGGAAGAAAACGCAGAATAATTATCATAGGAAGATCTTGAATAATGATAGCGTATCTATTGCGCAGTGTCATAGCACGGAATCTTACTGGTAAATGCACAAAACCCTTCTTGCCATTCCAGGCGGCAGAACCGAAATGCCAAACCCTAGCATCCGGCCAGAATATCTTCTTCCATCCCCTTAATTTAAATCTGAACCAAAGATCAAGATCCTCCCAAGCAGTTATAAAGTCTGGATCAAAATATTCACCAATAAAACTGAATAAATCATCTAATGCTTTTTTTCTTATAAAAGGGAAACTTCCATGAACACAAGGCGGTTCTCTTCTAGAATAATTGTTTTTTACGGTAGCACTTCTTATATATTTTTTTACATATCTACAACATTTTTGCAGGTTGTTTGTTAACTTCCCATCAATCCAATCATAAGCTTGTCCTCCGACCACACCAATTTTATCGTCGCACGAAATTGCCTTAATACATTCCTCAACAAACTGTTCATGCATTACTATATCGTAATTAAGAGGGATTACAAATTCTCCACGAGCTATCGCTATCCCCATATTCATACCCTTACAATACCCGAGATTTTCGCTGTTTTTTACAAAGTTAAAATCAGGGTTCTCATTTTCAATTATCTGAATTGAACCATCGGTTGAGGAGTTGTCTACTATAATAACTTCAATATATGGATACGTTTGATGGCGTATGCTATTGATGCAGTCATAAATAAACTTGCTTCCATTCCAATTTAAGATAACAACGCTTACAAGGCCTTTTTTTCGATCATACATCTACAATTTTCCTTCCTTAGATATTTTTTTATTACTGTTTCTCCTTTGTTTAGATGAAAGAATTTCAAATTATCAGAAAAACTCTCTACAATTGCCGTTATTGGGTCCTTTTTTTCTCATCTTGTTAAATGTTCAAATCCCTTACTATAATTCTTTCAGCTCACTGATTAAAGTTTTTACCTTAAAGCTAATTTATAATCCCAATATTACAGGGTCAATGATGTTTTCAATTTTTTTTTGACAGTAGATTAAGAGTAACTTTCAACTTGATTTTCTTTCAAAGGTCTTAAAAAAGGTTTAACAAGAATATACATTGCTACACAGTGAAGAATTACAGCACTAGTAGCTAAAAGTATAGGATTTCCTGCACCAACAACCAAGTAACCCATCAAGCCTATAACAAATAAAGATTCAAATATATAGACCCTTCTTACAATTCTAATCCATGCTACCATCAGGGTTATAACATACGATGAAAAGAGAAATATCGAAAACACTCCAAGCTTATGTACAATATTCACATAAGTTAATTCAAAACCATAGCCTCTGGGGGCCGCCGCATATCCCGACCTCAATGAAGAGCCCAAGCCATTCCCAAAAAATGTAAGTTCTGAAGCTAAGTATCCAAATTGCTCAATTTTAATAAAATTTGAGACCTCTTGTGAACTGTAGGAATGGATAATTACTTCATAAAATGAACTTGGTAATAATAGATATAGCAAAACCACAAGAAAGACTAAAAGCATAATATTTTTATGTATTCGTCCCGTTTTAAGTGAATAACTAATTGAAAAAAACACAACACTCAGAAACAAAATTGTCGTTTCTAAAATATAAGCCTTCGACATTGCAGGCACCACAAGGGCGATAAGAGTCAACAAAGTAAAAATTAAACTGTTCGATAATCTAGTAACCATTTGACCATAATTATTCGGAAAATAATGTTTTGGCAAGAGCTGACGAGCCACACCAACCATAAAAAGAGGGAATATGACAATAAATCCAGTATTATAGAACGATCTTAATTCAGAAAAACTATATAGCACATTAGAAAAAGCTGCTGGGTTTATAATAAGCCAATAACTTCTCTCAAACCCATAACACATCTGAACTATACCGGCTAGAAAAAGCATAATGATCAATGATCTTAGAGAAGGCGAGACAATCAACATAACAGGAAAAATTATATAGACAACCAACCCAAAAAAGTTCCTAAAAACAAGGCTTGGATCAACACCATTAACAAGACCAATCAAAACGCCAATCAACCAAGAGACAATTATCAATAACCATAACCAAATCAAAGTAGAGGATAAAAATTTGTCAACAGGACTGAAGTCTTTAATCAAAAAATTTAGTCTAAAGCCAATTGAACGCCCCTGAAAAAATTTAATTAGATACCCCCCTACAATAAGAGACATGCTAAGAAACAAGACAAAATAAGGCGTATCGCCAAGCTCCATTCCATACACTAATACGAGGGATAAAAACAAACCCAAAACTAAAATATATTTCATTAATTTCTTCCTTTACAAATGTTACGATTTAAATTAGCCACAGAGGACACAAAGATCACAGAGTTTTTCAAAACCACGATTAAGAAAAAGTAAAGGATAAATGTCAAGTGACTAAAGTGATCCGCATAAGGCGGAGTAAAGTTGAAAAAAGGAATTCCCTAGAGTCACAAGGATCAAATCTTTTATCTTTTCCCTTTGGGTAAGCTTCACGTATGCGTGTCACAGAATCATCGGTTGAACCATTATCAACTACAATAACTTGATAATTTGGATAAGTAATTTTCTTTAAAGATTCAAGGCACTCAATTGTATCCTTCCAACCATTCCAATTAAGTATAATAATGGCTACTCTAGGCCATTTCTGTGTACTCTTCTTTTTTGTTTCACTTATTTTTTCAGTATTCATAATAATCTCATCTCGCCTCATAATTCTTTTCTATCCACTTTTTATATTTCCCGCTTCTTACTCTATTCACCCACGCCTGATTGTTCATATACCATTTGATAGCCATATCTAAACCTTTTTCAAAGCCAAACTTTTGCTTCCAGGCCAATTCCCGTTTTATTTTATCGCAATTTATGGCATATCTTCTATCGTGGCCGGGTCTATCTTTGACAAAGGTAATTAATCTTTTATAGTAATCTCCATCTTTCCCCTTTATCTTAGCTATCTTTTCACAAAGATAATTAACTAATTTTATATTTTCCCATTCGTTTTCTCCGCCAATGTTATAGGTCTCTCCACATCTACCTTTGTTCAATATTTCCCAGATTGCCGTGCAGTGCTCTTCTACATACAACCAATCCCGCACATTTTTTCCATCACCATATACCGGCAAATCTTTTTCCTCTGAAATATTTAATATTATCAGAGGAATTAATTTTTCTGGAAACTGATAGGGCCCATAATTATTAGAACAATTAGAAACGGTGACGGACAATCCATAAGTTTTATGATAAGCTCTTACCAGATGGTCAGAGGAAGCTTTAGAGGCAGAATAAGGGCTATTGGGTTTATAGGCGGTATCTTCATAAAAATATTTCCCCTCCTCAACCGAACCATAGACCTCATCAGTACTAATATGATGAAAAAGCACATCTTTCCTGCCCTTCCAATTTTCTCTGACCACCTCTAAGAGAGTAAATGTCCCCATTATATTAGCCTGAATAAAATCCTTTGGTCCATAAATAGATCTATCGACGTGTGATTCTGCAGCAAAATTAACCACGGTATCAATATCATATTTCTCAAATATCCTTTTAATCTCATCAAAATCACAGATATCCGCCTTCTCAAAAAAATATCTCTTCCCTCCATAATTATTGTCAATCTCTACTAAATTTTCTAAATTACCAGCATAAGTTAGTTTGTCTACATTGATAATCTTTCCGTAAAAAGAGGTATTTTTAAAAACGTAATGGATAAAGTTTGAGCCGATAAATCCTGCTCCTCCGGTAATTAAAATATTTCCCAATCTCCTTGTCATTTCTCCACCCTACTTTCCAAACCTTCTCTTTCTTCCTTTAAAGATACCAAAAAATCTTCCAATGCCTCATCCCAATCTCTAATCTTTAGATTAAACTCTTTCTTTATCTTCTCCTTAGATAAGGCCGTATATCTTGGTCTTTTAGCCGCAACAGGATAATCCTCAGTCCTGATAGGCTGTATCTCTATTTTTTTATTGCCCTCAATCAATCCCAATTTTTTAGCTTTATCATAAATGGCGAGGGCAAATTTATACCAGTTGGCCACGCCTTCATTGGTAAAATGATATATTCCATAACCAACTGCATCATCCTCTATTATCTTTAAAATAACTTTGGCTAAATCTCCTGTATAAGTAGGAGAGCCCCACTGGTCCTCTACTACATTTAGCAAATCTCTTTCCTTAAATAATCTTAACATAGTATAAACAAAGTTATTCCCCTTTAATCCATAGAGCCAGGCTGTACGAATTATAAAATATTCCTCTAATATCTTTTCTACCTCCCGCTCCCCAGCTAATTTACTCCTTCCATAAATATTAATAGGATTAGTTTCATCATCCTCACTATAGGCAAAGGATGCCCTTTGCTTACCATCAAAGACATAATCAGTAGAGATATGAATTAATCTAATCTGCCTCTTTGCCGAAAATAAGGCAATATTCCTAGCCCCATCTTTGTTTATCCCAAAGGCCTCATATATTTCTTCTTCTGCCTTATCTACCTTAGTATATCCTGCACAATTGATTACCCATTTAATCTTCTTATCTTTTCCAAATTTCTCCAGCGCTTTATAATCAGTGATATCAACTTCATTATCACTGGCCCAATAAGCCAGTCCCTGTTTCTTCAATAATTTCTCTATATCACCACCCAACATACCTTTATTTCCGATAAGCCAGATCATAGACTATTTATCCTCTTTAATAAAATCTAAATAAAATTCATCCCCAACATCTTCATGTCTTATCTCATCAACTTCCTCTTTTTTATCCCAACCCCGATACAATTTATCAGGATAGTTTAATACCATTCCATCTGCCTCTCGGGATATATTTTTATAGCCATGAACTACTCCGGGAGGAACAATTACCCTTATAGGATTATCCTCTCCTCCGATTATCTGCATATAACATCTATAGGTCTTACTTTCTTCCCGATTATCCCACATCTTTATTCTAAAACTACCTGGCCCCATAAAACAGAATATATCAGTCTGCTTAAGATGTTCATGAGGACCTCGGGCAATCCCTGACCTGGTATAAGAAACATAGCTCATTACTGGCTGTAAATCCTCCAACAGATTATCTACTCTGAAGGTCTCCACCAAAAAACCTCTATCATCAGAAAATTTAATTAATTTTTCTATTATTACTCCTTCAATTTCACCTTTTTTAAATTCCATATTTATCCTACTTTATCCTTTGTTCTTCTTTAAAAATCATTTCCAGATATTTTCTGTAATCATTTACCGGCAATTTCTCAATTATTCCCTCAAACTGTTTCCCATCTATATAGCCCATCCTGAAAGCCACTTCCTCTATGCAGCCAATCTTTAACCCCTGTCTCCTCTCCATGGTAGCAATGTAGTTGGAGGCATCAAGCAGACTATCCGGGGTACCGGTATCCAGCCAGGCATAACCCCGGCCTAAAAGTTCTACCTTAAGATTTCCCTTCTTTAAGTAAGTTAAATTTACATCGGTTATCTCTAGCTCCCCCCGAGCCGAGGGCTTTAAATTTTTAGCTATATCTACAACCTTATTATCATAAAAGTAAAGTCCGGGAACCGCATAATTTGATTTAGAATATTTTGGTTTTTCTTCAATACTTATAACTTCATTATTTTCATTAAATTCAACTACTCCATATCTTTGAGGATTGGCCACCCAATAACCAAAGACACAGGCCCCTCTTTTAAGATTTGCCATTCTCTGTAATGTTATAGATAGGCTATGACCATAAAATATATTGTCCCCCAATATCAAACATGCTGAATCTTTACCAATGAACTCTTCTCCAATAATAAAGGCCTGGGCAATCCCCTCTGGCCTGGGCTGTTTCTTATAAACAATATTAAGTCCAACCTCTCGGCCATCTCCAAAAAGCTCCATAAATTTTGGTAAATCCTGTGGAGTAGAAATAATCAATATATCTTTAATCCCCGCCAACATTAGAGTAGATAAAGGATAATATACCATCGGTTTATCATAGACTGGAATCAATTGCTTACTTACTGCTTTGGTTAAGGGGTTAAGTCTGGTTCCTGCTCCACCAGCTAAGATTATACCTTTCATTGGTTATACTCCTTTTTGTTACTTTTAAGTATAAATCTATTTTTTAATTTTCGATAAATTTTAACAATTCTGCAAAAAAAACTTTGTCCTAAAAATGAAACCAAAGTTATTAATAAATGTTTAATATTATAAGGATATATATTAATGGCCTTTATAAGATAATTTCTACCCTTTTCAAAATTATTATTCAAACATAAATTAAGACCAATACTAAAATAATGTTTTGATAATATCTTTTTATGTTTATTAAAATCTTCATGATATTTATTTATGATAAAATTTAATACATTTACACCAACAAAAATTGGCTTTTCATTAACACCACCTGATGTATAATATGATATAACCAATGGTTCAGGAATATATTTAAATTCATAATATTTTGAAATTCTTATCCATAACTCCCAATCTTCAAGATATGGAATTTTTATATCAAAATTTCCTATTTTAGTAAAACATTCTTTTCTTACAACACTTGCAGGCATACCAATAAAATTTCCTTTAAGAAGTTCTTTATGTATATTACCTTCCTTTTGAAAAACATGTGGAGAAGGTATATATAGCTTTTCACCATTTCTAATTTTCAAAAAACCTGAATATACCACCCCAATTTTCTTCTCAACTTTCTTAAAAATCATCATATGTTTGTAAAGTTTTTCTGGCAACCATTCATCATCACTATCTTGAAATGCTATATATTCCCCCTTGGCAGCCTTGATTCCACTATTTCTAGCGGCTGCAGGTCCTTTATTTTTCTCATGCCGAATATATCTTATTCTTTCATCCTTCTTTTTTAATTCCTTAATTAATTCTTCAGTATTATCCTTAGAGCAATCATCCAAAACTATTATCTCAAAATCCTGATAACTTTGATCCAAAACACTTTGAATTGCCCTGCCAATTAGATGTGCTCTATTATATGTTGGAATAATTACACTTACTTTTGGAATATTATTTTTATTTGGCGACATCTTAGTTTATACCTTATATTTTCTTTCTTTTATAATGATTTATCATAATTAAAAAAATTAGATTCCCACGCCTTTACAGGAACACCTAGCAATGGATATTGCAAAACAATTTTTGAATTTTTCAAAAAAAATAATGCACTAAATATTTTACAAATATTTAAAATCCTATTTTTAGTAATTCTTATGAGTTTATATTTATTTTTTTTGAAATATTTATAAAGTACTATGTCTCTTGCTGCTCCTCCCTCATAAACTCCTTTTTTAACTACTACCCCAACATGATATAATTTTATCATTAATTCAATTCCTCAATATTTTAAAATGTATTTCAAAATAAATCTTAATAATACAAAACCTAACCTATAATTCAAACTTTGTACTATTAGAGGTTTTAATTTATCATGAAAAATATGATATTGTTTTGATTTATTTATATTTTTTTTAAAAACGTTATAATCATTTCTGTACACTGCATTCCTTGCTAAGATTAAATAATCTATTGCTATCCTCTTATTCAAATTTTTTCTGTACCTTATGTTAAATTCTAAATTTTTATCTAAATACCCATCCATATATTTTAAATCTACTGACAATTCTTGTCTTTTTTTATTTGAATAACAATTACTCCCTTGATTTTCATGTATTCTATAATTTATAAGTTCTTTTTTTATTATACCCAGATCATACTTTTCTAATATTCTTATCCACATATCTTGGTCTTCTATATGCTTTATATTCGTATTATATCCTCCCAATTCCTCATATACAGATTTTTTTATTATCGAAGTTGGGCATATAAATATATTCCCTTTTTCGCACATTTTCTTTACAAAAAAATCTAAATTTACAACTAAATTATTGGGTAAAGTTTTTTCATAATAAATAAAATACTCTTTATTTTGGATTTCTCCTTTTCCATTTATAACTCTACCCAAAGTAAAACACCCCGCTAATTTAGGATTTTCTTTAAGATACTTTACCTGTTCTTCAATAATATTTTTTTCATATATATCATCTGCATGATATATAGCAATATATTCTGAATTAGAAAGTTCAATTATTTTATTTAGATTCCCGGAAAAACCGAGATTTCCAGAATTAATATTTAATTTTATTCTATTATCTTCCTTCATTAACTTCTTTACTTTTTTTACAGTATTATCATCAGAAGCATTATCTGATACTATTATTTCGATATTTTTATATGTTTGATTTGCTATACTTTTTAATGTTTCTCTTATATATTTTTCTCCATTATATACAGGGACACCAACAGTTACCAAAGTATCTTCTTTCATATTTTTACTGATTTTTTTTATCTAAACCTCACTAAAAATTTTTTGCAATAATAATATTCTATATTATACTTTTCCACATACTCTTTTACAATTTTTTAGTTTTATCAGTAGAAGCATTATCAGAAACGATAATCTCTTTATTTGGATATGTTTGATTAACTACAGAATCAAGAGATTCTCTTAAAAATCTCGCACTATTGTATGTGGGCATACAAATACTAACTAATGGATTCTTTTGGTTTGATAACATAATCTAAAATTCCTTTTATGGATTCTTTCAAATCTAAAAACTTGTACGCAATTACGCCAAACGATAAAAATGAAATTACTTTTAAGCTTAATTTTAGGATAATATTTATTTCTAAATAGGATAAAAAAAGAATTAATGCAAAGAAACATAAACAAATAATAGAAGATTTAAAAATAAACTTATAATCATAATTTATAAAAACTAATTTTTGAGCATATATGAAAAGCATTATGAATTGTAAAATATAACTAAATAATGTTGCCACTGCAGCGCCATACATTCCATGCTTAGGAATTAAAATAAAATTTAATCCAATGTTTACAAAAACAGATATAAATGTAAATAAAAATATCTTTCCTGTTTTTTCTTTCATAATTACTGTAGCACCGAAAAGACCACTTCCACCATAAAAAATTATCCCAAATAGTACAATTGCAATAATATTATAACCTTCTATATATTTTACGTTTATAATCAATTGATAAATTTCTTTCAAAAAAACAAAATATCCAATAACTAAAGTGAACATTATTAACCAATAATATTTAAATATTCTGGCTACAGTTTTTTTATATTCATCCAGGGAATTAGCAAATTGCTTAAAAAGCATTGGAGATATTGCTTGCCCAAATGGTGTTACTATAAAACTATTAATAATACCTGAAAATTTATATCCTACAGTATAAACCCCAATAATAGTTAAACCAACGTATAGATTTAATATATACCTATCAGCCCAGGTCAAAAGCATTAACATTAAGGCATCTGGCACTAATGGTAACCCTAATCTCAGTAAATCTTTCAGATTAGATATTGAAATAACATTTTTTTTATGTGGTTTAAAATTGATAAAGAAATATTTTAAGCCAATAACTGCTACAATAAAATAAGAAGATAAATACGCTTTTAAATATGAAATATATCCATCTCTTAAGACTATCAAAAAGATTAAACTTGAGATTATTAGTATTATATTAAAAGTTAATTTCATAAAAAAGTAACTTTTAGGTTTTTGAGAAACCATTAGGAAATTAGTGTAAAAGTTTCCAAAGATCATAAATAAAATCAAAAAAAATACCACATTTAAGTCCGTGGTTATTATCTGTATCCCTAATATTTTTTGAAATAATGAAGGATATAATAAAAACACAAAATATACCAAACTATATACAATTAAATTGTATGCAAAAACAGTATAAATATTTTTTATATTCTCTTCTTTTGAAACTTTATAATATCTTATAGAAAAAGCCGTATTTAATCTACCATCTATTACCACAGAAGCAATAATTACAAATACCCACATTAGAGACATTTTTCCAAAATCTTCCGGAGGTAAAAACTTTGTGTAAAACGATAGAATGGCAATACTTGTAATTGCACTTATAGCATTAGATAAAGTATAAAAACTAAATGCCTTTACTAAATAAGACTGGTATAAAATGTTAAATAATTTGATTTTTCTAATATTCATTAAAAAATTATTCTTTACAACCATTATTAATTTATTGTTATTCCTCTTTTTTTAAGAATATCAACATTCTTCACTGCCAAAAAATTATAATTACGCGTATTATGAAACAAATTTACCTTCTTTAAACTCCCAAAATTTTTTTCGTCTATTTCGTATAAAACGAATTCAAATTTCTCAAGATAACTTATCAACTCTTTCGGAGAATATCCAAAATATTTTGTGTGAACATCCTGCAATTCCAGCATGACTACCGGAGAATATTGTTTGAGCACATTTTCAGCTCCTTTTAAAACAAAATACTCACCACCCTCAACATCCATCTTTATGAAATCTATCTTTTTTATCCTGTTTAAACTAACATAATCATCTAATTTTTTAACAGGCACACTAATCTTAACACTTTTTTTATCACCACTATAGGAATGCTCGCAAAGAGAAGCAAAAGCCGTACCTAATTTTTGAGGAATAAACAAAGTTTTAACTTCCTCTTTTTCTCCCAAGGCAACCTTATTTAATATGCATTTTTTCATAAATCTATTTAATATCAAATTGTTTTTTAATTCTTCTATCGCATTTGTCGGTTCAAATATATGAACTTTCCCCGCTTCTCCTACCAATTGCGCAAAATGGCAAGAATACCATCCAAAATTAGCACCGATGTCAAATACAATATTCCCTTTTTTAACTAATTTTGTAACCAAATATGTACACTCAGGTTCAAAACTTCCTCGTAATGGCATGCCAAGCAGGCTATATGGGTCTCTTGGGATCCAATAAAATTTTATGCCATTTTTTAAAACAATGTATATGCTATCGCTATTTATAACTACTTTGTATCCCCTATCATTAATTAATGAAGCAACATTCCTAATTAATCTATCAAATTTTTTAGCTTTAAAATCATATTCCCAATATTGACCTCTGGGTTTAATCAAATTAAATATGCTGTATATTTTCAAAGCAATATTACCCACAAACGGCATAGATTTAATAAAATTTTTTAGTTTACCAATTTTATTCATTTTCATCTCTTTATATAATCTCATTAATTAAAGTCTCAGCAAAACACTCCGCACTGAATGGATAAACTTTATCACTTTTAATAAAATATTTTATTGCATCTAGATAATTCAAATATTCTTTATCAGATATATTTTTAAGATAACAATAAAGTTCATCGTAAATTCAGAATTTTCTTCTATCTATAAATGTATCTGCGGGGATATGGGTAGTTATATTTGGTGCACTCCTATAAATTGGAATACAGCCAGGAATACCTTTAACATTCTCATAACAAATAGTAAACTTGTATTTTTTATAGGTTTCTTTTTTAAATTTAACCATTCCTTTATATAAAGAATATTTTAGTTTTAAAAGTTTGATCAGTATACTATTCTTAATAACATTAAATGCCTTCTGAGTAGTATCTGGTAGTTAAATATTAAAATAATACAGGTGTACTTAATGAAGAAGGCAGCACAAAATTATCTTTCATTACTTAACAGCCTTTCAAAATAATTAATAGTCTTTTTTAAACCTTTATCAAGCTGTATTTTAGGTTCCCATTTTAATTCTTTCTTAGCTAATTTTATATTTGGTTTTCTTTGCTTTGGGTCATCCTCAGGAAGAGGTTTATGAATAATCTTTGATTTTGAATCAGTTAATTTAATTATCTTCTTAGCGACATCAAAAATAGTAAATTCCTTAGGACTACCAAGATTCACTGGTCCTACAAAATCTTCTCTACTATTCATCATATTAATAATTCCATCTACTAAATCATCTACATAACAAAAACTTCTCGTTTGACTTCCATCTCCATATATAGTAATATCTTTATTCTTTAAAGCCTGCACAATAAAATTACTAATAACTCTCCCATCATCTGGCTGCATTTTGGGCCCATAAGTATTAAAAATCCTTATTACCTTAATTTTTATTTTCAATTGTCTATAGTAATCAAAAAATAATGTCTCAGCACATCTTTTCCCTTCATCATAACAAGCCCTTGGGCCAATAGGATTTACATTGCCCCGATAACTCTCTGGCTGAGGATGAACTTCCGGATCTCCATATACTTCAGAAGTAGAAGCCTGGAGTACTTTTATTTTTAGTCTTTTGGCGAGACCTAACATATTTATAGCACCCATTACCGACGTCTTGGTAGTTTGCACTGGATCAAAGCTATAATAAATAGGACTAGCCGGGCAGGCTAAATTATATATCTCATCTACTTCCACATATAAGGGAAATGTTATATCATGACGGACTATTTCAAAATAAGGGTTATCAAGAAGATGAATTATATTTTGCTTACTTCCGGTAAAAAAATTATCAACACAGATAATTTCATTACCCTTATTTAAAAGTCTCTCGCAAAGATGTGAGCCAATAAAACCTGCGCCACCAGTAATTAAAATTCGCTTTTTCATTTCAAGCCCTCCAAAATAACTATAAATTGAGGAATAAATAGATGTCCACGGGCATGTTCATGGATAGTTATTTATTTTTATTTCCTGAAATAATTTCATCACTCAAAGTATCTGCAAAACATTCCGCAGTAAATGGATATATTCTCTCGCTTTGAACAAAATCTTTTATTGCATCCAGATAAGCCATATATTCTCTATCAGACATATTTTTAAGATATTTATAAAGTTCTTCATAGCTACTGAAGTTTCTTTTATCTATAAATGTATTTTTGGGAATATATTCCGTTACATTTGGTGCACCCCAGTAAACAGGCACACAACCTGCAAAGAAACAATTAAAAATTTTCTCAGTAATATACCCAGGAATATTCCTGGCATTTTCATAACAAATAGCAAACTTATATTTAGGAAGTATTTCCCTTGATGGTGCTGGACCCTTAAAAGAGGGACATTCAGGCCTTAAAAGCTTTGTCAGAAATCGAAACCTATTTAACCTTGTTAAGGCATTTTTAAAATTGTGTCTATCCCAACCAATACCATATAAGTCAAAATCTTCTGGATGATTTTGTTCAAACCAACGAATTGCTTTTATTCTCTCTGTATATAATTCTAGTGGATGTTTTTTAAATTTATGTGATGCTACCATAGTACATAGTTTTTCTTTTTTACTCATGTCATAATCCAAGGTCATAGGTATTTTGTGGGCGTAATTTATTTTAAAATATTTTTTGCCATCTACCAAGTTATCATCCCACGTAAAAATTTTCTTAAAGTGCTTATGGTTTTTCATATTCCAATTATCAGGTTTTACTATCTTAGATTCAAACATTAGCAAATAACTATTCTTATGGGATATAATGTTTTTAAGTTTAGGCATTTCACTGTAAATAATAAATTGTGATTTCAGAGGTGCATTAATATCCTGGGTGCTTAAATCAATTCCCCTCTCTCTAAATTTTACTTTAAGTACATAAAATCCATATAAGCAATCATTTGTATTAGAGATTTTATCTGACATATCAAATATTCTATTATTTAAATAAAATGAACTGGTAAAAAGCGTTGCTTTGGTCAAGTCTATATTTCTTGGCGTAATTTTATGGTAAATATTACTCATAATTTTTCTCCATCTTTCGAAAATGTTCCTCTATTTCAGTAAGTATTGCCTCTATATCATATTTATACTGCCAATTCGGATAATGAGACCTAAATTTATTAACATTGCTTATCCACCAAATATGATCACCAATTCTATTCTTTTCTGAATATGAATATTTCATTTTTTTCTTAGTAATGTTTTCACACATTTTTATCGCCTCTATAATGGAACAATTTGAATGTCTACCTCCTCCAATATTATATACTTCCCCAATTCTTGGATTTTGATAAAATTCCCAGAAAGCATTTACTAAATCATAACTGTGTATATTATCTCTTACTTGTTTTCCTTTGTAACCATAAATTATATAATGTTCTCCTGCAACAGCACACCTCATAAGATAAGATAAAAAACCATGTAGTTGAGTACCAGAATGTGTAGGTCCAGTTAGGCACCCACCTCGAAAACATACTGTTTTCATGCTAAAATATCTTCCATATTCTTGCACTAAAATATCTGCAGAAAGTTTTGAAACCCCAAAAAGACTATGCTTTGTCTGATCAATGTTCATTAATTCGTCAATTCCATATTTAAAATATTTATGAGACTTATCTATTTCCCATCTTGTTTCTAATTCTACAAGAGGCAAATTATTTGGAGTATCTCCGTATACTTTATTTGTCGATGTAAAAATAAAAACGGCCTTGGGACAATATTTTCTTGTCATTTCCAATAAAATCAACGTGCCATTCGCATTTACTGTGAAATCTGTAAAGGGGTCTCTCGCTGCCCAATCATGCGATGGTTGTGCGGCAGTATGTATAACAAGTTTTATATCTTCCCCATATTTTTTAAAAATATTTTCCATTGCGCCCTTATCTCTAATATCCTCGTCGTAATGAATATAGTTTTTAATTTCCCTTTGAAGATTTTTTCTGCTCCAATCAGTAGAAGCATCTTTTCCAAAAAATACTTTACGCATGTTATTATCAACACCTACAATCTTGTAACCTTTGTTTGCAAAAAAATAACTTGATTCTGCACCAATCAGTCCTGCTGAGCCAGTAATTAAAACTACCTCCATGATTCTATACCACCTAACCTCTAACTTATTATTTATTTGAAGTAACTATTTTGATAACATTTTTCAATCTATTTAGATAAGTGTGTTCGTTTATTACTCTTTTATAACCATTAATCATTATTTTTCTTCTTTCTAGCTCGTTCTCAAGATAATACCTTATTTGCAATAATAAATCCTCAAATGAAGAATATACCGCTATTTCTCTACCAATTTTAAAATAATCTTCTAAAAAAGTAACATAATTTGTTAGCTGAAATCCACCAAAAGCTGGTATCTCGAAATTCCTTGCCTTTATCTGTTCTATCCGTTTTTTTGATCTTAAAAATTCCTTTATACTTCTTAAAGAAGAAAAAATGTATCTTACGTCATAATTAACGCTGTTTGAAATATTTAAATTTATTTTTGAATTTTTAAATATCTCGCCCATTTCCTCAAAAGTGACTCTACCGTTTTTCCAGCCATATCCATAGCACTCAACTTTTATGTCTTTCTTTTTTAATTGGTTAATTAAATACTCTCTATAACCACTAATACTACCTACAAAAGAAACATCATATTTATATTTTATTGTTTTAAAATTAATATTATTACTAAACCCAAAAGATGCCCACTGGCTTAATATTACATTCTTATAGCCTATATTTCTATATTTCTTCAATGCAAATTTATCTGTAGTAACTGAATATGTAAAGTGAGGCGCATAATATTGTGTAAAATTTTCAAACCTCCATTGATCATCACAAAACCAATTTATAGTGATATATTTATCTTTCAAATAATCTAAAGTTTTAAAAGATAATTCATCTCTCATTAAAATAAAGAAAATGATATCAGGATTAATTTCATCAATAAATTGTATAACTCGTTTTTGCAATTCATCCTTTTTTGTTAAATATCTATCATACCAAAATGGGTAAACCTCATTTGTTATTTGTTTTAAAACTGGATAAATAACTCTATATTCTCCTGAATCGCCTCGAGATTTTATACCATAATCATAACGCATAAATACTGGAACTATTTTCATATTAACATCCTTCTTGGTTTAACTTAATGAAATATTCTTCAAATTTTCCTATCATAGACTCAATTTCCTTTTCGCCTATTCCTGGCCAAATACCTATCCAAAATGTATCATTCATAATTTTATCTGTATTTTTTAATTCCCCAAATACTCGGTAGTTTATCTGGTTATTTGTAAATGCTGGTTGTTTAATCATATTTCCCGCGAATAAAAGCCGTGTTCCTATTTTATTTTCTTCTAAAAACTCTATCAACTTGTTTCTATCAAAAGAAACATCATCTTTTATAGTCAACGGAAACCCAAACCAACTTGGTTCTGACCGTGGTAACCATTTTGGTAAAATGAAATACTCATCCAAATTTTCTTTTTTAAAGCCCTTAAAAAGTAGTTTAAAATTTTCCTTTCTCTTTTTAATAAATTCTGAAAGCTTTTCTAATTGCGTAAGCCCTATTGCTGCCTGAAAATCTGTAGCCTTTAAATTATACCCTAAGTGAGAATATATATATTTATGGTCATAGCCAAAAGGGAGATTCCCAAGTTTCCAGCTAAATCTTTTTCTACAGGTGTTGTCCTTTCCTGGGGGACACCAGCAATCTCTTCCCCAATCTCTAAAAGAACAAATAATTTTATAAAGTTCGAGGTCATCTGTTAATACCGCTCCACCTTCTCCCATCGTTATATGATGGGCCGGATAAAAACTAGATGTGGATACATGTCCAAATGTCCCTGTATATTTACCATTATATTTAGAGCCTAATGCGTCACAATTGTCCTCTATCAACCAAAGGTTATATTTATGGCATATCTCTAAAATTTTATCAACATTAAATGGGTTACCCAATGAATGCGCTAAAAATATAGCTCTTGTCTTCTCTGAAATAGCATTTTCTAATTGCTCAACGTTTACATTACATGTTCCTATATCTACATCTATAAAAACTGGTACCAACTTATTTTGTATAATAGGAGTAATAGTTGTTGGAAAACCGGCTGCAACCGTAATAACTTCATCCCCTGGTTTTAACCTTCTTTCTCCTAATTTGTAAGAAGTAAGAGCAGATATTGCTATTAAATTTGCTGACGAACCCGAATTTACTAAAGCACAATATTTTCTCCCTAAAAATTTTGGAAATTCTTTCTCAAACTCTTCAGCAAACCTTCCTGCTGTAAGCCACATATCTAAAGAGGCATCTATCAGATTAAATAAATCATCCTCATCAAGAACTTTCCCTGATGCTGAAATTTTATCTAAGGTTTGTTCTTTGCAAAAATTTTCATAGTATATACTGCTAGCATATTTTGTGAAAGCTCTCAATATTTTATTAAGAAACTCCCTTTTAACCGTACCTAGTCTTTCGCATATATTTGAGGGAATATAATGTAATTTTTCTAATTTTATAATACCTTCATTTTTTAAACTACCTTTTTCTAAATCGTTATTTTTAAGAATTAAACTACGGTAATTTACATCTTTATCGCCTTCTTCGATAATAGCACAAAGAATATTTTGACCCTTTGGATCTAATACAATTAAAAGCTTGTTCTTTAAATCTATTATATTGTCAAAATAACTATCATTAACTAGAACAATATCACCTGATTTTAGCATTAATCAACCTCTTTACTCTATATTTCCTATAAAAGTTTATTTTGCTGATTCATATTATCTTTTTTCAAATATCAATGTAACCGCATCTTTTTTCATAATCTTTAATCTGCTTAACTGTGTATATATATAAATTGTTCTCTTCCGTTTCATTATAAAACATCTTATACCATCCTACTGTTTTTAAAAGAGCTTCATCGATATTATAAACTGGATACCATTTTAATATAGAACGAGCTTTACTGCAATCTAATTTAAGCAATTTAGCTTCATGAGGATTTTTACGTGAAATTTCATTTTTATACTTTCCGCTTCCCCAATAAGACACGATCTTTTTTGTAATTTCCTCTACAGTAATTAAATCACTATCTGATGGTCCAAAATTCCACGCACCATTATACTTAATAACATCTTTATACATTTTCGCTCCAAGTAAAAGATATCCACTTAACGGTTCCAGTACATGCTGCCAGGGACGAATTGCATCTGGATTACGAATTATTATTGGTTTATCTTCTGATAAAGATTTCATACAATCTGGAATAAGGCGATCTTCTCTCCAGTCGCCACCCCCAATAACATTGCCTGCTCTTGCAGATGATATAGCTATTTTACAATCATCCTGATCTATTGGATTTAAAAATGAACGTCTGTATGCAGAAACCACAAGTTCTGCGCAACCTTTACTCGAACTATATGGATCATGTCCGCCTACGGGATCATTTTCTCTGTAACCATATATCCACTCCATATTCTCATAACATTTGTCGCTTGTAATAATAACAGCAGTCCTTACGCTCTTGCTTTTTCTTATCGCTTCTAAAATATTTACCGTGCCCATAACATTTGTTTCATAGGTTAATCGTGGTTCTTTATAGGAAAATCTCACCAATGATTGGGCAGCTAAATGGAAAACAAATTCAGGCTGATATTTTTCAAAGACAGATAGTAAATGTTTTTCATCTCTAACATCACCAATAATATGGATTATTTTGTTTTTCAAATCTACACCTTCAAAAAAACTTGGTTTAGTAGGAGGATCCAAAGAATATCCTATTACCTCTGCCCCAAGTTCCTTAAGCCATATAGATATCCACCCTCCTTTAAAACCAGTATGCCCAGTTACGAGGACTTTTTTGCCATTATAAATATTATTAAATGTATTATTTTGCATATTAATATTATCCTCTCTTATAAAAATCTAAAAAATCTCCCTGTAAAATTTCTCGCTATTGTATACAGAAACTATAACGCTTATTAAATCTTTAACAAATGTATGAGTATTTGCAACTTCTTTCATTTTTACTCTATTTAGTCAATAAAGTCATCATTATTAAATACTTCAGAATAAGGAACCGGGAGCGGTTTGCCATATATTTTTTTTGCCACATAGTCATTAATAAATTTTCTGTCCTCTGCAATAAGACAGGTATCAACATATTTACCAAAATATTTAATCTTCAAACCTCTTTCAATAATGTCTTTTAATGGTTCCTCAAAAAAATTACCCAGTGAAACGTGAATATACGGACATGGCATCACATCGCCATACTGGGTAATCGAGACCATTCGTTTAACCGCAATGCAACCCAAATTAAGCCCAAAGCCGGGGTTAAAGGAATATCTTTTGATAGACCTGTATCTGGGCCCCCAATAGCCAACTCTAATTCTGTCAAGATAGTTTTAATTTCCCAAGGTTTGTTTATTATCTTCTTTCCTTGCAGATGCTACTTAATAAAATTGATATGCATCTGAATTCGATTTTCTAGAATCACGGTCTATCTCCCATCTCCATCTCGAAAAAGAAGTAATATGGTTGGGCGTGTTTGCCAATCACTCATTTTTCTATCTATCGTTTTAGACCTACGGGAGAACCATTTCATTTTATAAATTCCTCTTGAGTAAAGAATTCTGTCCATTGGATAGGAAACTGTTTCCCATAAGTTCGTTCAATAAAATCTCGATCCATTGCTGCTGGACACGTCGGTAAATATTCCACATACCATTTGATAGTTGCTCCCCGTTCTAGAATATCTTTGAGAGATTCCATAAATAGATTTCCAATGGAAATTGGAGTATATTGACATCCAAGTACATCTCCATATGGAGTTATTGTTATAATTCCTTTAACAGCAGGGCAACCCAAGTCCATTCCAAAAGCAGGTGTTAAATGACTAAAGACACGATAATGCTTTTGCAAATCTATAAAATATTCCAAATCCTCCTCATCAATCATGCTCTCAAAATGTCCCTCATAATTTCCCACAGGCTTAGCAAAACTAACGAACACATCAATATCTCTATTTGTAAAATAGCTTATGAACTTTTTAAATTCTGGGGAATGCAATCGTTGTTTAGTAACCACAGTTTGAATGAATAGGTCCAATTCAGCCTGCAATGTTGCATCAATAGCTTTCATACATCTAGCATGAGATCCAGTTCGTCTTCTAAATTCATCATGGTTGCGAGGCTCTAAGTTATCGATACTTAATTGAATTCGATCAATTCCTAGCATTTTAAGCGCAGTTGCACGATCCCGATCTAATAACCATCCATTCGAATCGCAGCTGATATACCATTTTGTAGGATCAATAGCTTTTACAAATGGATCTAATTTGGGAGATATTAAAGGTTCTCCACCAGTAAAAACCCACCTAGCTAAACCCAATTTGTCTGCTTGTTTAGCAATATTGGCCACATCTTCAACCCGCAATTCTTTTCGGGTAGGATTAGATCTATTGGCTATAGAACAATGTAAGCAATTGAAATTACACCGATAATCAAATTGAAACTGAAGAATGGTTATGCTTTCGCCCCGTTTGATTTTCTCATCAAATTTACAGACTTTTTCATAAGCTTTGGGTTTTTCACGTTTTAGTTTTTCTCTTTTTTGAGCCTCTTGTTTTGCTACCATAATTTTCATAATGTTTCTACCTCCGATTTTTTGATAACAGCTAATGATGGTAAGTAATCTAAACCTAAAGATTTAATTTGATCTGGCACTTCGTAATAAAATCCTCCTACCATGATAAGAATAGCTTCTACGGGCTTAGATTTTAAAATGTCAGGGGCCATAATGGGCATATGAGTAACCGGAGTATATTTACCTTGTTTTATAAAAGAGGAATCAATTATATATGATATTTTGCTAATATCTTTCATTAAAGATAATAGAAAAAATGTTTGATGTCCCGCACCCCATATGGCTATTGATGAAAAATTAGCAATATAGTTCTGTATATCATCTATTAACTTATTCTGTTGCTCTTTGAATGAATCTACAAAATCTATAGGCTCCCGTTTACGTACTGTAGCCGATAGAACATACCCATCTAATAATTCATTGATTCTTAAGACATCAAATCCGCTAGAAAGTAATGTTAGTGTCAAAGTGGGTTTGGTGAAATAAAATAAATGATCAATAACTAATTCTGAGAATACCCTTTCTTTTGCAATCATCTCAAAGTTAGGTACATCTACGATTCCAACTCCTTGTGAAGGTAAATTATTACGAATTTGCAGCAATGTTTTTTTAGGATCTGGAAAATGCTCTAAATAATTAAACATTAGAAATGCATCATAGGACGAGGGTTTTGGATCTTTATTAATACTAACAATTTTTTTGCCCTTCAAGTTAAATTCTTCTTTAAAATCTGATATCTGTTTTTTTCTCCATTTACCTCTAAGCCATGCTGCAGATCTAATAGCCTTTTTATAGTATTTTACTGGTTGAACTGGAATTTGCACTAATCCACATCCTACGCATTGACTTATTGGTAATGAAATTCCTTTGTCCGAAGCCAAAGTATCTTCTGTT
Organism: bacterium; assembly: GCA_018894595.1. The sequence goes on along the minus strand of JAHIPN010000315.1, from coordinate 10,541 downwards.
GGAAGAATTTGTGCTCCACTTGCCATATTCTCATATTGAATTAATTTTATTAGTTTATTTCCACATATTTTACATTTCATTTTTGACCCCCTCGTATAAAGCATTTAATCCATTTTCCCATGGAATTGGAATCCACTCTAAACACAATTCTAACCAAACAAAAACATCTGCTAACTTTCATATATACCTCCTATACATTTCGTGCACTTTTACCATGTTCTCAGGGCAACAATTATGCCACATAAGATACCCCTTATCAGTGTTTGTTAACCCTGTATTCGTAGGGATAAATTTACTGGAAAGAAAGCACTTATATAATATTGATATAAAATGTCCTCTCGTATCGTGATCACAGATAACCTGGTTGATAGTAATTGGAACAGGATCAAATTTAACCATTGTACCGATTTCTTTTTCAGCAACTTTTTGAAGTCTTTCTTCCAGCTTTTCCTTGAATCGCACAATACCACCAGGGACATGCCAACCTCTACCGGCAAATTGATCAGCCCGCCAAGATAAAAGTGTCCGTCCATTTTCATCCTTTATAAGGAGATCAACATTTACCATTGGAGTAAGTCCGCTAATAAAGAGAAATACCTCTTCAGGTAATCCTGATGAAGGGTCTGAAATCTGTTTATCCAAAAATTCGATTGCTTCATGTATATTCATAAAGTATCTCCGTGGCAGCATTTTTTACAATTTATCTTTTTCAATAATTTGTTTGTTTGATTCATACCAATCATATAAAGCTTTAATTGATTCATCTATTGAAGTAAACTCAAAATCCTTTAATTCTTTCAAAAGCAATGAGTTGTCTCCACTATACTCTCTACCAAGGCCTTCTGTTTTAATATTTATGTCCAATCTTTTGCCTGATATTTTAATAATTTTTTCAGCTAAAGTTTTAAAATCATAAACATCGCTTGTACAGACGTTATATATATTCTTCTGGGGTTTATTATTAATAAACCATTTAACAATTTTTACTAAATCATCGATATACAGATGATCAAAAAATACATTTTGATTAATTCTAATAGGCAGGTTTAAGACTGCACGACAACAAGCATTTGAAATAAAACGAACTCGCCAATCATCATATTTACCAAATATTCCAAAAAGCCTAAGATTATATATATTACTGTTTAATTGCGTATATTTAGTCATTATATATTTTGAAAACCCGTATTGATCCACCGGAACATGTTGATCAAAATAATCTTCTTTCATTTTAGGTATCCAGTGTTCACGGCTATACTCTGCTCCAGAACCAAAATATATCATCTTGCCAAAATAATCTTTGCACCTGGAAAGGTTAAAGAACATTTTCAAGTTATTTTCCAGGACTTTTAAAGGATCTTTTGGGGAATGTTTTGGTGCGGCGTCGTATGTAGCCGTATGTATTATTACATCAAATTGGTTGCTTTTTATATAATCAAAAACTTTTGAAGAATCCAAAAGGTCAAGATCTTTTCTATTAAGAGATAACACAGTGTATTCAATATTCAATTGTTCAAATAAACTTCTAGCAATAAACCCATTTCCTCCGGTTATTAATATTTTCATTATTTTATTCCTCTATAGGCTTTACAATCATATTTGCTTTAAACTCTTCTCTATCTAAAAAAGGCCATAAATCTTCCAATGGTTTGGAAACAAAACTTCCATCTTTTTTCTGATATGATGAAAGTTTCGGGGCAGTAACATGCTCAAATGGTAATATCACTTCACAAACTACAGGACCTTCAATATTTAATACTTCTCTAACTTTTTCTCTAATACTTTTATGATTTGTTATTTGGATAAAAGAAATACCGAAAGCATCTGCAATCTTCCTTGTATTTGGTAGTGTCAAACCACTTTTACGATCACTAGCTACATAACGACCTTCAAAATAACTATTCTGTGTATTTCTAATAGATGCATATCCTTGGTTGTTTAAAACAAAAAATTTAATAGGAAGATTTAATCTTTTTACAGTCTCCAAATCCTGCACATTCATATAAAATCCTCCATCACCATCAATACACACAGTTCTTTTTCTACCGCTTGCAATACATCCTCCAATACTGGCAGGAATTCCGCATCCCATTGGACCGAGCCCTTCACTATTGAAAATTCTCTGTCCTTTTTTTACTCTAAATGCTTGCATAGTCACTTCACTACTTGCACCGGAACTGCCTGGGACAAGCAAGTCATTTTCAGACATTTCCTCAGATAAGACATCAATCAGAACATAATTATTTACATAATTTTTTTGTTTCCAATATTTCTTCAATATAACAGGATATTTTATCTGCCATTCTTTACATTTTCTTAACCAATTAGTTCGATGAATTGGTTTTATTTTATTTTTCTGTTTAATAAAATCTCGAATAAACATTTTCGCATCACAACAAATAGGTATTTCAATAGGCATATCTAATTTCTTAATCTCATTTGGGTCAATATCAACTATCACTTTTTTTGCAGCTCTGGCAAAATTTTTATGATTATATCCTGTTTGACCAAAGTCCAAACGAGCTCCAATGCTTAAAATAAAATCCGAATTTTGTTGCGTAAAATTTGCTCCTCGCTGGCCTACTGCCCCTGGGCGTCCTACGAAAAGGGGATGATCTTCTGGCAAAAAATCAATCGCTTTCCAGGTAGTTAAAACAGGTATTTGTAACAAATCAATCATATCCAAAAAATCTTTAATTCCATCAGCAAGACGAACGCCATTTCCTACTAAAATAACTGGTCTCTCTGATTGATTTAGCAATTGAATTGCCTTACTGACTTTTTCATTCAACTTATCTTGATTTATTTGTTCATTCAATTCTTCTTCAAAACCAATTAATTGTTCTTCATCAATCATCATCGCCTGGACGTCTAAGGGAATATCGATCCATACAGGACCGGGGCGACTATTCTTGGCAAGTGATACAGCTTTTTCTAAATGGTATCTGATTTTTTCTGGTTCTGTTACTGTTATCGCATATTTGGTAATTGTTTTTACTATACTTACAATATTGATTTCCTGAAATCCCATTTGGCGGATACCACGTTCCCCAACCATATCAGCCCGTTTTACTTGCCCGGATATAATTAGCATTGGCGTTGAGTCCAACCAAGCTGCTGCTACACCGGTTATGGTATTCGTACCACCAGGACCAGTTGTTACTAAGGCAACTCCCAGATTATTTGTGTATTGTCCATATGCATCTGCAGCAATAGCACATGCTTGTTCATGTAAATTACATACATAATTAAGTTTCTTGCTTTTCCCAACGGAATCAACCAGATGCATACTTCCGCCACCCGGTAATAAGAAAATATATTTAACTCCTAAATTTTCAATAAATTGAATAACATAATCAGACAGTTTTATCATAATATTTTTTCCATTTAGTTAGAAATTTTCTCCAATATCTTTTTAACAGCCAGTTTTCCATTATTCCAAGGCTGGGGAAATAAAAAAGAAGTGATACCGATTTTTTCAGCGGCTTTTATGTTTTCTTCTGAATCATCAATAAAATAATCCGCTTTACCAAGCCATATTATAAAATCTGTTTTTGTCTTATCATAAACAGGTAATTTTTCATCTTTCCTATATGATGGAATGAAACTCAATGTCCGTATCCAGTCTCCAAAGTGGTGGAATATCCATTCAGCCAAAAATGGAATTGTTTGTTTTGGTCTGGCAGTTAGAGCTATATGTCTAAATTTTGCACCATTTTTTCTAAGCCAGTTAATGATTTGTTCATTAGGTTTTAAATTTCTGCACTTTTCTGAATTTCTGTAATTATCCAAAGATAACTTATATTCATTTAAAGTAATCCCCAGAATTTCATGAGGCGGATTCTGAATAAGGTCATGGTAACTTAAATTGGAGTTAGGATCATATACATTCCGGTATTCTTTAAACCAGGAATACATTAAATCATTCAATACATCATCTACATCCCATATAATTGTTTTCATTTGTTTTTTTCCTATAAAAAGCAGATTATTTACTTATAAGTAATCAATCAATCCAGTGACTTAGAAATGTTTTTCTTTGTCTATTTTGCATGATTGACTCATCCGTATAATATGAATCATCAACATAATGTGTAGAGGATATTTCTTCAATGATGGTACCAGTATTAGTCTTAAAAGCATGCCTTACCCCCGATTTTACCGTAACAACATCTCCAATGTCATATTCAACTTCTTTTCCATCTAAAGTCATCCGTATTTTACCATAAAGCACAACAAAGGTTTCTTCCTTTTTCCTGTGAAATTGTTCAGGATGCTTTTGACCAGGCAGCATAATTATAAGTTTTTTACAATATTCTCGATTCACAACTGTAATCATCGTAATCCCATATTCATAAAATCGAGCAAGACCATAATGATGAGAAATTTCTAAATTTGCCTTTCCAGGGAAGACCACATTTGCCTCTTTTAATAATCCTTTCACCTTTTGGACAATTGAATAAACCTGTTCCCTTTTTTCAGCCTTCTCGACACTCGAAGAGAAAATTGGCTCATTGACCTCGATATCCTTTTTTGCTATATATTCTGTGTATTTAGACATATCATTCGCTAATAACTGATTGTCTTGGTTGGGAAAAGCATAGAAAACACTGGATGGGTCAATAACACTACCCTTATTAATTTTTTGTGATGCAAATACACCCCGTTTAAATTGTCGCAAATCGGCAAGTTCCTTTTTAGAAAATTCTGCCCTTTCATCACTAACACCACACATTTCAAAGGCAAGATTTGCTGATTTCAACCATTGTGCAATTTGATTTGGTGTCGCGGAGTATGCATTTTTCGGGAACTCATCAGTTTCTACTGCGACATGCTTTTCAAATATCTTTGCACCCTTAGCTATAGCAATTTTTATGGAATCCATATTGTTAGGGTCTTCATGTGTTGAATATCCAACTGTTATATCGGGATAACGTTTAATGAGTAAATCAATTTGATTTAATTGAAGATGATTTGCTTTTGTTGGATATTCACCAACACAATGCATAATAGCCAACTGTTTATTCCTATGTTGGAAAAAACTGACTACATTATCAATATTATTTAATGATGAACCTCCTGTAGAAGCAATAATTGGTTTATCTGTTAAAGCAATCCTTTCCAGTAATGACCAGTCTGTAAAAGAGCAACTACCAATTTTAATAATATCAAAATCCATTTTCTCAATCAAATCTATTGACTTTTCATCAAATCCGGTACAAATCGAAATAAACCCATTTTTTCCTAATTCACTTTTTAATATCTCAAATTCTTTAACCGACAATTTTGTCTCAGCAAAACGTTTAACATATTTCAAATCCATTCTGTCTTTATAGTTTGGATGGATAAATGCATCAATGTCCCTGAATTGAAATTTAAATGCAAAATTATAATCATATTTCTTCTTTACTTCTGCAAACTCATGAACCATTCGTAGACCATGGTTCAAACTGCCCATATGGTTATTTGCCATCTCAAAAATAAACAAATTATGGAAAATATCATTCTTTACTTTCATTTATGGCCTCCCTTTATTTTCTCTAACATAAACCGTGGGGTTTTCGCTCCACCCCACACTAAATATTTACTTTAATTTTCCTGCTAACCCCATACTTTTACTATAATTTAATTCTCAAATCATCCTGCGCAACAATTGTGTTTTTAAATATCTTTTTTGCCATTTTTTCAGCCTGTTTTCTATCAGCGAATGTTCTGTATAAAGAGGCATCAAAGTGAACTAAAGCCAACTTTTTTACTCCCGAATTCCTAGCGGTCTGTGCCGCATCTTCAGGATTTAAATGTGACCAGTTTTTGTCTTTCATATCTGATTTGTAGGAACATTCCGCAATTAGTAAATCCGCATTTTTAGCCAAATGTAATAAATTCTCGCAAATTCCCGTATCTAGGCAGTAAGAAATCACTTTATTTTCCAGAATAAACCTAAAACCGTAACAAAATGAGGAATGTTTTAATTTCCTAAATTCAACATTTATAGGAACCGCTGACTTTTTATCGAGTTCATTTACTCTTATTTCTGTCTTTAATTGTTCTATTGGCAAAGTATATGGTTGATTAACTATTGTAGTAAAACATTTTCTTGTCCCAGGAGGACCATAGACATCAATACCTTGAGAAAAATTAAATTTATTTAAGATATGCAATCCAATTATATGGTCAAAATGAAAATGACTCAAAAAGAGATAAATCGGCTTTTTGTCTGTGCTTGTAATATACTCGTCTATTTTATAAAACCCGTTGCCAGCATCAAGAATAATAAAATAGTCATCTGTTTCTATAAGTGTGCATACAGTATTCCCGGTTTCTGTATCATACCATCCATTAGTACCGAGAAAAATAATCTTCATTGCTTATTAACCTCTTCATTGAAAAACTTTTTATATCACTCCATGGTTTTTCTTAAACACTCCTCTAAAGTATATCTTGCTTTCTACTCTATATTTCCTTCGCTTTTTTCGCGGACAAATATTAAAGCTTTATTTTATTTATTATTTTATCCAATATCATAGATTTCAAATTTTTATATATAGCTTTTAGTGTTTCCTATACTATTTCCATACTTTCCAAGGTGCATTACCAGACTTCCACAATTCTTCCAATTCTCTCTTATCCCTCAATGTGTCCATACATTTCCAAAAATTATTATGCTTATAAGCAATTAATTGTTTATCCTTAGCTAAATTTTCTAATGGCTCTCTTTCCCAGAAGGTATTATCTCCTTCAATATAATTAAATATCTCTGGTTCTAAAACGAAAAAACCGCCATTAATCCATGAACCATCTCCTGCTGGTTTTTCTGTAAATTTTTTTAATTTGCCTGAGTTGTCTAAAGATAGGGAACCAAATTTCCCTGGTGGTTGAACAGCGGTAAGCGTAGCGTATTTATGATTCTTTTTATGGAAATTTACTAAAAATTGGATATTTACATCACTAACACCATCTCCATATGTGAATAAAAATGTATTATTACCAATAAATTTTTTTATCCTTTTTATTCTTCCACCTGTCATGGTATTTAACCCTGTATCAACTAAAGTAACCTGCCAGTCTTCCGAATTTGAACGTTGAAGAACCATTTCTCCTGTTTTTAGATTAAAAGTTACATCACTCATATGAAGGAAATAATTTGCAAAATACTCTTTTATAAGATACCCTTTATACCCTAAACATACAAGGAAATCATTATAGCCATAAGTTGAATAAAGCTTCATAATGTGCCAAATAATAGGATGTCCACCTATTTCTACCATAGGCTTGGGTATAAAATCAGTTTCCTCGCTAAGTCTTGTTCCAAATCCACCAGCAAGAATAACTACTTTCATTTTTATTTCCTCCTGTAGTTACTAAAATTTATTCTTATGTATTATATTATCTTTGATTAATTAAGATAATACTAATAATTTAATTGCATTAATTCAAATTTTAAATATTTTTCCTTTTTTATCTAAATTTTTTAAAAACCACTCATAAGTTTTTTCTAATCCTTCTTCTAATGATACCTTCGCTTGCCACCCTAATTTATTAGCAATAGTAATATCAACAACTTTTCTTGGCATTCCACCAGGTTTTGATGTATCCCATACTATTTTCCCTTCATATCCTTCTATATCTCTAATTAACTCCGCTAATTTCTTAATACTAATATCTTTTCCTGTTCCAATATTTATAAAAGGAGGCAATTCTTTTGCATCATAATTTTCCATAAAATATAAACACGCATCAGCTAAATCATTTACATATAAAAATTCTCTTTTCGCTTTGCCTGTACCCCATATTTTAATAATGGGTAATTTTCTAACTTTTACCTCATGAAATCTTCTAATTAAAGCTGCCATTACATGAGAATTATTTAGATCAAAATTATCTCCAATTCCATAAACATTTGAAGGAACTAATGATATAAAATTTGTTTTATATTGTTTATTATAATATTCACACAATTTTAAACCAGCAATTTTAGCTAAAGCATATCCTTCGTTTGTAGGTTCTAATTTTCCAGTAAACAGATATTTCTCTTGCATAGGTTGCGAACATTCTCTTGGATAAATACAAGAACTTCCAAGAAATAATAATTTTTTAATACCATATTTATAAACCGAATTTATTATATTATATTCAATCATTAGATTTTCATATAAAAATTCTGTTGGGGATTCTATATTTGCCATTATTCCACCAACTTTCGCAGCAGCTAAAAAAACCCATTCCGGTTTTTCTCGGCAAAAGAAATTATCAACCTCTTTTTGATTAATTAAGTCTAATTCTTTATGTGTCCTATAGATTAAATTATTATAACCTGCTTTTTTAAGTCGTCTTGCAATTGCAGAACCAACAAAGCCATTATGCCCAGCAATATAGATTTTGATATTTTTATTCATATTTAAGCTGTCTCCTTAAATATTTTCTCAAATGTTTCGATAATGTAGGTGATATCTTTATCTGTTAAATATTGATGACAACCTATATAAAATGCATTCTCACCTAAATATTCAGCATTAGGTAATTTATCATTATATTTTTCTTTCAAATAATTATACGCTGGTTGCTGAGTTGGAATACATGGGAAAAAAGCTCTGCTTTCTATTCCATTTTTTTCAAGTTTTTTTCTTAATATTTTTCTGTTTATCTCTTTATTATTTTTTAAAACTATAGGATATGCTAAATAGCTGACATCATCGGAATAAATGGGCAATTGTAAGATATTATCAAATTTTTTTAATCCTTTATTTAGCATTTTTACATTTTTTAGTCTCTTTTTAATTATTTCATCTATTTTTTTTAATTGAATTAGACCTAGGGCAGCTGGAAATTCCATAGTCTTAAAATTATAGCCAATTATATCATGTAAAAACCGCGGGTCATTATCACTATCTATATTTTTATCTTCATACTTACAGTAACCAAATCTTCTCGTACATACTGGACAGTCACATAATCTACCATTAGCTTTTATTTTTTTTATTAGTCTGAATATTTCACTATCATTTGTTACAACTGCTCCCATTTCCCCTGCTTGAATATTATGAGCAATATAAAAAGAATAGCTTGCTAATGTTGATAAATTTCCAACAATTTTATTTTTATATTTTGACCCATGTGCTTCACTTGCATCTTCAAAAACAGTCAAATTATATTTTTTTGCAATTGCATTAATTCTATCCATGTCACAGGGATAACCCATTAGATGAACAGGCAAAATAATGCTGTATTCATCAGGATTATCTGATTTTTCAAGTAATTTTTCTATTTGCTCCGGTAATATTGAAAAATTTAAAGGATCGACATCAACATATGCAGGCTCCATTCCAACTAATTTTATTGCATTACTAGTTGCTATATAAGTTGTAGGCGTTGTTATAACTTTTGTTCCCTTTTTAATCCTGGGAAATCTATCATCATACAACAAAGCAGTAAGTCCAGCAATCAAAGCTGAAGTTCCGGAATTTACTAAAATACAATATTTTGTTCCAATAAATTTAGACCATTCTTTTTCGAATTTAAATACTTTTTTATCTTCGGATATACGATTATTCTCTAATACTTCAAGAATAATGTTTTTTTCTTCCTTGCCTATTCTAATATCGCCCACAGTTATTCTTTGATTCATAAAAAAATCTCCTAATATATTGCAAATCTTAAGAATTTATTATAAATATAATTCTAATTTTTATTAAAATTCAATATAATATGAATTATAATTATACTGGCCATAATAATAGAGTAAAATCTTTTATAAATATATATCTCAATTTTCAAAAAATATTTATTATTTATACAAACATTAATAATCTATTATTTATTACATTATTACATTATCGTTAAATGATTCTTCGTCCAAGAAATCCCTTTTTGTTTTAGAATCTTTTTTCCTTCACCAGGGGAATCCAGTCCAATTAATTCCATATCACTATCCACCATTATCTTAACCAGCTCTTTAAAGGTTATCCGGGGACTCCACCCCAGCTCTTTTCTGGCCTTAGAAGAATCAGCCAGTAATAGCTCTACCTCCGTAGGTCTGAAATAACGAGGGTCTATTTCTACATATTTCTTCCAATCTAATCCCGCATAATTAAAGACTTCTTCTAAAAATTCTTTAACCGAATGGGTCTCTCCGGTACCGATAACATAATCACAAAGTTTATCTTGTTGTAACATCAGCCACATCGCCTCTACATAATCAGGTGCATATCCCCAGTCTCTCTTGGCCTCTAAATTACCCAGATAGAGTTTCTTATCTTTACCGTCTATAATCCGGGCCAAACCCCGGGTAATCTTACGGGTGACAAAAGTCTCCCCCCTCCGAGGACTATTATGAATCTTAAATAAATTAGGACCTGTTGCAAAACTTTGAGATTCTGTTTGAATATCAAAAAACCATCCATCGGGAGAAACTGTGTCAACTGCTTTAATTACTTCATTTAAATCCTTTCTTAGATGTTTACCTTTATTTGTTGGATTCTGAGTTCCAAATTGCACATAATAATATCTTTTTCCATCTCTGTATTCACATTTACATTTTATCG
>JAHIPN010000314.1 GCA_018894595.1 bacterium | reverse complement strand
TTAAATCTTTTTCCAGGCCGATACTCTCCAAATATCGACCATGTTGAGATTTTCGCAATATCTCCAAAATATTGTTACCAAACTTTTCATAGAGTAGTCGAGCTGTTAAATTAGCATCTGCTTCCTGATGGCCACCAGGAAAAACATCTCTTAAAGAATTAATTATCATACCAGCACAGGAAGTATCTTCTAAAGAAAATCTACCATCCTTCCCTGCGCAGATTAGTAAAATATCTCCCTTATAATTAGTGCAATAATTACAGACCGCTTGTAAATTCAAAAAACTTCCAATAACTATCCTGTGAGCACTTTTTACCATTTCTAATGCTTTTACTCCATTAGTAGTTGAAAAGATAATTGTTTTATCTTTCACGACTTCTCTCTTATATTCTCTCGGTGAATTACCTAAATCAAAACCCTTTATCTTTATTCCTTCTCTTTCTCCTCCTAATAATACCCTTTCTTTTTCAAATTGCTGCGCTTTTTCCTTAACCTGTTCCGGAGATAAAATGGGAATAAAACCCCGGCATCCGTTAGCCAAAGCAGTTACAATAGTGCTGGAAGCTCTTAAAACATCAATTACTACTACTAATTTGCCTGCTAACTCTGTATTTTTTATCTCTTCCGGAATAAATAAGGTTTCTAAATTATTCATCTGTTCTTTAACCTACTCTCTAATTAAGCTCCGAACTTCTGTAATTTTAAGGCATTGGCCAACATTAAAGGAAGGACATCTACTGCTGAAAATCTTCCCAGCCCTCCCTTAACGCATTCTTTTTCATTAAACTGTTCCGCTTCATCTACCCTGATATATTTAGAAAACAACATAAAGGGATTAGGGTGCCAGCTATGTCCCTTTAGTACTGCCGGAGTAGAATGGTCACCGGTAACTACCAATACATCCGGCTTTAAGCTTAACAATTCAGGAATATATTTATCTACCTCTTCAATTATTTCAACCTTCTTTTTAAAGTTTCCATCTTCTCCATAACTATCGGTCTTCTTTATATGAAGATAAAAGAAATCATATTTCTGATAATTTTCCTTTAATGTCTTAAATTCTTTCTCTATTGTTTCCCCTGCTTCCAATATTTCCATTCCCACTAACTTTGCCAACCCCTTATACATAGGATAAGTAACTATGGCAGCGGGAGACAATTTAAATAATTCACCCATGGTAGGCAAACTGGGATGTTTAGCAAATCCTCTCAATAATACTGTATTGGCAGGATGATGTTCTTTTAGTACTTCAGTTGCCTGTTTGATAAATTCATTTACTGTTTCCACAGATTTTTTTGCTTTGGAATCTAAAGGTTCAGCAAATTTGATTTTTTCTCCCACTTTTTGGGGGTCGGCATCAGAAAGAGCGTCCTCTAATCCATCTCCTCTAAATACTACCACAAAACGATGTTCTTTCCCCGGTCTAATTATTATTTCAACATCTCCTATCTGATTAATCTTACCCTGCATAATCTTGCACAGTTTTTCATTTAATTCTGTAGCTATTCTTCCTGCCCGACGGTCAGTTATTATTCCTTCTTTATCTAAAGTGGCAAAATTTCCGCGACAGGCCAAATCACGAGAAGTAAGTTCCATTCCTATACCCAGGGCTTCTAAGACTCCTCTTCCGATCTGAAACTTAATCGGATCATAACCAAACAGAGAAAGATGAGCAGGACCGCTTCCGGGGGTAATGCCGCAAGATATTGGATCGGTTAACCCACAGGCAGATTTAGAAGCTAATTTATTAAGATTAGGAATAAAAGCTTTTTCCAATACTGTTTTATTATTCTCTGAAGGTAAATCACCAATACCATCAGCAACTAAAAGAACAATCTTTGATTCGGTCTTAATAGCTAATGATTTTATAATTTCTTCATTTACCATAGTTTTTTCTCCTTATCTAACTTTTATTGTTTTATTTATTTTTTAATCTTTCTTTCAGTGAAGTGTTCCTATGAAACGTTTTATTATTTTTAATGGCAATCCATAAGGCCTTTTTGGTCCCGACTAATATCACCATTTCTTTTGCTCGGGTAATTCCAGTATATAATAAATTTCTTTGAAGGAGCAAATAATGTTGAGTCGTAACCGGAATAATAACTATTCGATATTCACTGCCCTGACTTTTATGAACAGTAATAGCATAGGCTAATACCAGTTCATTTAATTCAGAAAAATCATAGCAAACTTTTTTACCGTAAAAATTTACCTCTAAGATATGCTCCTCTGCATCTATATTTTTAATCCTCCCCATATCTCCATTAAAGACTTCTTTGTCGTAATTATTTTTAATCTGCATAACCTTATCATTTACCCTGAAAGAGTGATTTCCATATTTAATCTGTTTCCCTTTAGAATTTAATGCCTCTCTCAACCTGTAATTTAAATTATCTGCACCCACTTCTCCTTTATACATAGGAGAAAGGACCTGGATGTCATCTACCGGGTCTATTTTATATTTTGAGGGGAGGCGGACAGTGCATAAGTTAATTATTTCTT
>JAHIPN010000313.1 GCA_018894595.1 bacterium | reverse complement strand
TATTAGATAACAATGTAAGTTTTATAAAGTTATATTTCTTTATATGCGCTTGTTTTCTATAACTCTTCAATCAAGAATATGCAAATCATTAATCTCTATATACTTTGATAATCTCTCCGTATCCCGGAGAAACAGTTATTTCCCCATTATCAAAGACTACTTTCCCTCTAACAATAGTCTTGTCTGGTTTTCCGTAAACTTCCCACCCGTTATATACCAGAGCGCTGTCTCTGCACTTGGTAAACATTTTATCTTTGGAAATAATGCCTTTTTTATTTGGGTCGAAGATCACAAAATCTGCATCCGAACCAATAGCAATGGTTCCCTTTTTAGGATATAAATTAAATATTTTTGCCGGATTTTCGCAGATAAGTTCAACCATTTTATCTAATCTAATTTTCCCTTCTTTTACTGCAGTAAAAAGCAGAGGCAATCTGGTGGATAAACCCGGGAATCCTGCCGGCGGAGTAAAGATATCTTCGCTCCCTCTTTCTTTTTCTTCTTTAGTATAAGGTGCGTGGTCACTTCCGATAATATCAATACTTCCATCATTTACCATTTCCCACATCCCCTGCCGCTCTTCTTCACTCCTCAAAGGAGGGTTGCACTTGGCAAATACCCCTACTTTATTAAGAGCATCTTCATTAAGGAATAAGTAATGTGGACAGGTTTCTGCTACAACATATACTCCTTTAGATTTTGCTCTATTTACTAATTCTACAACCTCTGGTGTACTAATATGGCATATCTCTACCTTAGCACCAATTTTTTCAGCAAAGAGTAAAATCTTTGCTGCTGTCTCAATTTCTACAACTGGCGGGCGTGACCTGCCATGATAAATCGGGGAAGTTTTTCCCTCACTTCTTAAGCGTGCAATATTTTTATTAATCATATCGTTGTTTTCTGCATGAAAACCGATCATTACACCCGTCTGGGCTACTTTTTCCATAAGCTCGTATTGGTCACCGGTGTGTGGTGCAGTTAGCCCGATAAATTCTTCTTTTCTTCCGGGAGGAACCTCATGTAAAAAGGTTTTAAAAGCAACAATGCCAGATTTTGCACAGGGGATAATATCATCCAGACAATCTATTCCCGCTGCTCCAAAAAAAGCCATATCAACGACAGCTTCTTTGTCTGCGATGTCCATTCTTCTTTTCACTATTTCGGGGGAATGTGGAGGCGGAACAGAGATAGGCATTTCAATTACCGTAGTAACCCCACCTAAAGCAGCATCTTTTGTGCCGCTTTCAAAAGTCTCTCTTTCATCATGTCCGGGAGCTCGAATATGGACATGGGGGTCTATTGTGCCTGGTAAAACAATTTTACCTTTTGCATCAATGACTTTTTCTGCCTCTAATTTTTCTTTGCTTATGGCAGTAATTATTCCATCCCTTACTCCTATATAACAATCTATCAATCTGCCACCCATAAATATCTTATCTGACTTAATTACTAGGTCAAATCTATTCATAAATTATCCTCCGAATAATACTATTTCTTAGTTTACCCATTCTCTTTTTTTCTAATAAAATTTTTACATGTCCATACAATTTATCTTATTACTAATTTATTTTACACCTTTATAGGTAAAAATACAAAATAAAATTCAAATTAATATAACTCTTTAGTAATTTTAATTTTCTAAATTTTCTTATGAATATTTTCCTGCTTTACTTGTTGATACTCCGTATCTGATAAGTGATTCTATTATCATCAATGCACTAACTACTCCATCAATAACTGGAACATTGACTTTTTTTTCAATTTCTTTATCGAGGCCAGCCATCCCAGCACATCCTAAAATCAATACTTCGGATCCATCCTCTTCTACTGCTTTTTCTCCTTCTTGTACAAGTTTCTCTCTCTTCTCTTTATCATCACCAACAACTCCTAACCCGGTTATCCGAATGGAAGCACATCGATTTTCCAATCCATATTTTCTTACTAAATCTTCTTTCTGAGGAATTTTTTTTCTTTTCAAAGAAAGTATACTAAATTTATGACCTAAAGGTAAAGCTAAAAGCATGGAAGCTTCTCCGATACCTATTACCGGTTTATTAGTTAATTCTCTAAACAAGTCCACTCCTATATCACTATGGCAGGCAATAATAAACCCATCATACTTCCCTTTCCATTCTTCAAATCTTTCTAATAAATATTTTTCAGAAATGGCAGCATCGTGATAACTTTCTATACCTGAAGGAGCTTCTTTAATCGATTTAATTTCTACTTCTGTCCCTGGTAAAGCATACTCTTTGCAAATTTTTTCAATGCCCTCTGTTACTTCAGATGAGCTATTAGGATTTATACATAGTATTTTCAAAACAAACCTCCTGTGAAAAAATATACTAATAATTATTTATTTGTCAATTAACTTACCCTGTTTTGCTATCTTTTCAGCAACATCTTTCAATCCGAGTTTCTCCAAACCTGTTCTGGTTTGCATTCCTGTTTTTTTATCCCATCCCGAAAGTTCATAGAAATCATCCAACATCTCATTATATTTATTTTCATCAATCTTAAAACCTTTATAAGGTCCGGAGTTTACTCCCTCTTCTCGAAACCTCTTAGGAGGAATATCGTTTTCACGGGACATATTGGTATGAAGTGCATTAAACGCTTTTTCGAGATTTCTTCCTATTTCCGCATAATGGTTCATTAATTCTTCTTCGTTCGGATTTAATCCCATCCCAGAATTAACAAACTCTACAAAATCAGTTATATCAAGAAAATTTGCCCCAGACCAGGTTCCCACATAATTACAGATACCAAGATTATCTTCCAATTCTTTAGTTTTTCCTTGCCATACTACTCTGTTTGCTTGATTTTTATAATCAGTCACACCGAAATTGCTCGGCTGCGGTTTAGGACCATATCTGTCGCTCCCCATAGTTGCTCCTCTTAAATGTCTTCCCGCAACGGGTGATGTAGATACGGCAAGAGCCCAGCCTTTGGGAATACGGAAAGGTTCAATTGAAGGTTGTCCTTTTACCTGAATAAGATAGTATTCTAAATTGCGGTCAATTTTTTTCGCCGCCTCTACCATGCCATCAGCTAACAAGTCTCCAATTCCTTCCCTGTAAGCTAATTTTTTAATCATTTCTATTAAAGCTTCGCTATTTCCCCAATCTAATTCTAAACCGTCCGTATCTTTTTTAGTTATAATACCTTTTTCATATAATTCAAAAACCCAGGATAGCCCGGCAGCGACATAATCACCATCTAATCCCAATCTATTGGTCAGCAGCCAGGATTCTACCACTGATTCCGGATCTGAAATATCAAATCGACAAGCGTGTCCCATAATGGTATTAATCCAAAATCCTTCACCTTTATCGCTTTTATACTTTCCTTTATTTATTTCCATAAAAGGCATGCATCCAATGGGGCAAGAATAACAAGCTTTTGCTCCTTTCTGCATACTGGGAACACCTGTTGTAGGATTCATTAATCTGATTCTTTTTTCTTTTTCCCATTGGTCATCCTGACCGTTTTTAATAACTATATTAGTATTCCAGCCTTCCCATTCCGGGTCGGAATATAGGTTGAAAGCAGACTTACGCATCATTCCGGTATTGGGCTCTTCTTTGCATTTTTGATAACACTTCGCTACTGTCTTCATAAATTTTTCCGGCTCCGCAACTGCAATTTTCCCATGTCCCCGGACTACAATAGACTTTAACTTTTTATCACCCATTACACAGCCTACCCCTGAGCCGCCAGCAGCTTTCGCTGTATCAACAATAATTGCCGAGCCTTTAACTCTATTCTCTCCCGCTGGTCCAATACAAGCAATTTTGATATGCTCATCTCCGATTTCTTTTCGTAGTATATTCTCTGTTGCGTAAACATCCTTGCCCCATAGGAAACCTGCCTCTCTAATCTCAACTTTATCATCATTGATATACAAATAAACCGGTTTTTTTGATTTGCCAACAATAATCAGGTTATCAAATCCTGCGTATTTTAATTCCGGGCCCCAAAAACCGCCTACATTGGCCGAACCTTTCCCTCCACTAAACACATTTATTGTTGAGATATCTACCTTGCAGGCACCGGGAACCATTGTGCCGACTAAAGATCCCACTCCAAAACAGAACATATTTTCTGAGTCATGCCATTTTGTTCCAATATCTATCTCATTGAGCATAATAAGAGAATTAATTCCCCTACCGCCCAATGTTTTTTCCGCATAACTTTTAGTATCTTCAGTCCATATCTTTTTATTAGATAAATCTATCCGTAAAATTTTACCTGCGAGGCAGCCTGTAATACCTCCTCTTTCAATCATATTCTCTTACCTCTTTTTCTACTAGAAGTGCTCCATAGATACAGTATTTGACGCATAAAGGCTCTTTCTCATTGTTACATTGATCACAGGATGTATTCGTGCGCCATTTTATGGTTCCATTTTGGGGATTACGAGAAACAATAATACTACTTCTGTAGGGCCAGAAGGTTTTGGTGTGATGGAAGGAACAGGCCAATTGACAGGGTTTGCAGGCGTAACATAAATTATTATTTCTAATAATCTTCATAATTTTTCCTTTTAAAAAGCAAAATAACGGATTAATGTATTATAATATCAACATTACTAATAATAAATTATAATTCCATATATGAGTCCCCTCTAAAAACCCCCATCAAGCAACCGGACAATATTTTATTTCAAAATTGGGCAATTGGTGGAATTTGACCATAAAAAAGATGAAACGAAAAATATTGCGCGATTTTTGACCAACTTGAAACAAGTTTTTAAAAAACAGACGGTTTCCGGCTTTCATTAGTCCTAATAACCCGGATAGATCCGGATTCACCGTCAGATAGCGGTGGATTCTCCCAAAGTTTA